>NZ_JANPGM010000218.1:0-2863 GCF_031423935.1 Chamaesiphon sp. VAR_69_metabat_338 | reverse complement strand
TTCTGTTTTGATATTGCTGCCGTGCTCACTTCCATCTTTTGCGGCTAATCCCATCCCTCGGTAGGATTGGGCGGGAATGGCAGTCGTACCATCAACTTCTAAAGTTCTGGCGATATCTTTGACAAATAAGACATTATCTCCCGAACTAGCGGCTCTTTCCGCCCAGTCTCTAGTTGCCCCAACATTATCGATCGTAAATTTGGTGGCTAGATTGGCTGGAGTAATCGTATCGTTATCCGTCAAAATGCCATTAAAGCCACCGACGGCAGGGCTGACATTTTCCTGCACGAATATGCCATCGCGATTCCATAAGGTTAGGCTTTCGAGATTGGTTTGAATCATCCGAATAAAGCGATTTTCACGTCGATCGTTAAAATTGGTCGCCCCATTAGAAGCTAATTTCGTAGCTGTATCGAAATCGGTAGGATTAAAGAGTGCTTGAATCGGTGCGGGTCTAAAACAGCTCCTACGTGTGTCCGTCGGGCTGGTATAGGTGCTTGTAGTCGAAAGTGCGGCAATAGCCGTAGGAGCCGCATTTTGTAATGTATCCTTGTCTGTTGCCCCTAATGTCGTAATTTTATCAAGCAATGCGCGGAACTGAAGCTTTGCGCTTGCAGAGAGGCTAACAGTCAAGCTGGAGTAATCGACTGGTGTTGGTTGAGCAGCTAAGGTCAAAGCGAGCGCATCCAAAATTCGCTCTTTGATAGCGAGATCGGTGGGAATCGTACTACCTGTGATGCCAATAGGAACTGGTGTGGTTGGAATTATTACTGTTGGTGTGCTTGGCGGTTGAGGTTTAGTACCTGCACCTGCGGTCGTACAGAAAGTAGTGTATTCCAAAGTACTCCGAGGCCGGACTAGGACGGGTTGCATTAGACTCCGCAGTTGCCCTTCCTTGAGATCGTTACATTTGGCAGTGCTATAGTTGGCACGACCTGCTGAGACAGTTTTGGTACCACCAGTATCAGTATTATTAAAGACACTACCCGCACCGCTACAGACACCCGCACCAACCGTCGTCGTGGTAGTAGCAGAGATGACTTGGAAGCCAAATGGCACCGCGCGATCTGGATACATCTCTAGCCGCATGTCTGCTTTGCCATAATATTCACCAATCCCATCTGATTGATTGGGATCTAGTTTGCTCAATAGTCCGGCTGCAGGTAGTGTCAACCGCGTCACAGGGGTCGTACTATCTTTGAGCTTGGCATTGTAAGAACCTAAGCTACCAACTAGGACAGCACTACTAGTAGGACTAGGGTTTGTCGGTATAGCTTGAGTGACGGTTGGTGATTTTGATTTGGTAATCAAGACCGATCCGCCAGCACCATAATTATTAGGTAGAGACTCATTACCGCTATAAATATTACCGACCGCAGTGACAATCCCATCGATGGTCAAAGTAGAACCAGAGGTCAGGTACATACTGCCATTGCTATGCAGTCGCCCGTTAAAAGTCATCACCGGAGTGGGGTTGAATTCCAAATCGCCATCATAGAACGCCCCAAATTGAAAGATCGGAATGATGCGGCTTTTAAAGTTCATCTGCAAGACGGTATTCGTACTCGTATTGCTGGTGGCGCGACCGTTATTTGCCGTAGTAGCCGCTGCGAGTTTAGTGTCATAGGCGGCGACTAATGCGGCATCTCCAGCGAGTCTAGATGCAGGCGGAAGTGCCGATCGAGCTTTAGCAGCACTCTCTTCATCCGTGATCCCCGAAGCTGAGTTTTGGTTGGCATTTGCAGTGGCATAGACAGTGTATTGATATTCTTGCGCTCTCAAGCCATCAAATGTTTCGCCCGAATTAATCGTGATTGTGGGCGGAGTGCCAGCAGTGTACTTCGTAACATCAGCAACAAACGTGTAAGCGACATAGTTGACGCTATTGTTATTATCATTTGCCTCGCTGATGACAGCATCACCTTGGCCAGTCCTACTAGCAGCAGCATTATTGTTGTACCTAAACGAATAGTTCCGACACTCAAAGTCATTACTGGTCGGCGCAAGCCCAGGATTCACGGTAAAGCAATTGGAGATCGAGGCTGCTGAGACTACCGAAGTCGTCCCACCAATCGCAGTACCTGTCGGGGTGGCATAGTTAACGAATTTGTCTCGCACTTGTTGGGCGCGTTTGTTCAAGCCAGATTCAGCGGCATAGAAAGTATTGGTGCCATCGACATAAGCATTTGTCGAAGACTTGCTCAAGTTGGTCATGGTCATGTAAGCCGCCAACATGCTAAACATGGCGATCGATACCAATGAGACGATCAACATGGCATAACCGCGATCCGATCGACCATCTCGGCAGGCGATCTGCTGTGCTCGCAGCATGAAGTGAATTAGGGCGCGATCGGGGTTTAGCTTCTTATTCATTGTCGGTTAATCGGGATTTGGGGTTGGAATCTAGCCAATTTTGGGAAAATGGCCGAGAGGTAAGTAATTTTTATAAAGTTGACAAATATTTAGGTAGTTGCAAGCTATTGCCCGATCGAGATGCGCTACCGTGAATACACATCTCTGGTTAGAAGCGCAATTGGTGTAAATCCCCCTAAATCCCCCTTAAAAAGGGGGACTTTCCATCCGGTTCCACCCTTTTTAAGGGGTGCTAGGGGGGATTCAGATCTCGAAACGAAGTCTAACCGACTTATGCATACACCGCAGATCGAGATGCGTGGGGATTGGCGCGGATAGCCTGCGTTCGATCTGCGCGCGATCGGGAAGCTGGTATTGTTATATTGCCCAAAATTTCAGCAGAAGTTGTTACCGATCGCCGCGAAGATTTCGGTCGATCGCAGTTACTCGGATCTGCTGTGGCGATGCTATTTTGCATCTTAATCGCCAAAATTTCGCTTGAGTGCGATCG
>NZ_JANPGM010000217.1:0-4807 GCF_031423935.1 Chamaesiphon sp. VAR_69_metabat_338 | reverse complement strand
GGAATATAGCTCTCAAAAAGTTCGCCACCTTTAGTAATTTGAATTTTAGTGCGATCGGGCTTCTTCCCGAAATCGGTATTCCTCATGATGGCTTGGTTCGATCGTGCTAGATGCTATCCAATACTATGATGCCCAGATCGACGATCGAGATTGCAGATCTACAACTTGGTAAGTGCAGGTTTATGAAGCTGATGAGATCGAGCGAGTTTCTTCATCCGACTGAGCCTATTTCATGACAATTATCTTTACGTTAAATCATCTTCAGTAAGTTCCGCATCTTTCATAATGCTTCTCAGCGTACCGATTGGCAGATCTCTGTTGCTATGAACTGGGATTGAAAGAATAGCATCAATACTATCGTTAATATAAATGTGATGGCTACCAGAAATACGTTTCAGTTCCCAGCCGTTTCGCTCCACAATTTTGCAAAGCATCTTGCCAGACACCGCTTTCATAGGGATATCTCCACCAATTGTTTTTCTGGTTCAGCTTCTTTACGGTCACTTGCAACTTCTAACCAGCCTTGGATCGCATCTTTCAGCATCTCCAGTAAATGTTCGTAGCTATCACCCCAAGTATGACATCCTGGTAGCGCAGGTACAGAACCGCACCAAACGTCATCTTCTTGCCAAATGACCACTTTAATTTTCATGATTTTCTCCCTAATATGGGGTTCTCTAATATTTTAAAGCATCACGATATCCTCTTGACGATCGCCAGCAATTCATGGAACATTCCTCACAATCTCAGTATGGGGAATTCATGAATTTCCCATACCATTATTCGCGATCGATAAAAGTCCCCACATAAATCACCCTGTAGGGGCAGGCTTATGTAACCAATCCAAACCTGAAGTCAACCTAATTCAAACCTGCCCAACCCCACCAACAACCTAAATATTTTTTCTTCACCAAAGATCGATAAATCCGATCTGGATGTTAATTGTGGGTGAGGGCGGGTTTGTCCGAAGGTTGTCGTTACAGTCGAAATTAATGGCATAAACCCGCCCCTACAGATTTTTCATTCAATGTTGGTTCGATCGATCCAATACATTCAATCGATAATCCGATCGTCGTTTTATTCTCTCCCATAGAGAATCACACAGCAAATTTATAAAGTAATTTGAGGATTGCCACCAGACTTTAAAATCAATTCGTGAACGACTCCTCGTGAGTTTCTAAAACCATAGCGGGTTGGATGATTGACATAAGTTGCTAGAGCATCTTGAACTTGCAAGGTATTACGATTGCTACAATTGAATATGAGTGAATCGCTTGGTGAAAAATCTAGAGCTACATGAGTATAAACGCGCTTACAAACAAACAGAATACATTTAGGCTTTAATTCAGTAACTACCTCTAGAAAAATTGGTTTCGCCTTTTCCCACATCTCTTTCGTAGGCGGAACTCCATGTTTTGGGAGCCAATCCTGAATGTACTCATGATGTGCAACAGAATTCCAAAACTGTTTTCTTGAATCCTCTGTATCAGCATTTTCAACAAAGGTACGTTGGATATTGCTAAAGAATCTATGCTTCCAGCTTGCGTCAATGATGCTACTAATCAGTCGATGAGTAAATGTGTCATGAGGCTTTTCTTTTTCCAAGTTGTCAGTGTAGTTTGATTCTCCTACAATCAAAATTGGAATTTTGAAGATGCTTTCATTTCCATACTGATTACCTTTCCACGGTTTAAAGAGATGATTACCCATTGTCATCTAAAATATCGATCTACTAAATCGATCGTACCCATCAAAACCCTCCAAACTCACAAACGGTCGAGAGTCTGCTAAGATAAACTCTTGGGAAAATGCGGACTCGCGCCGCCAAGGGATGCAGCTAGAACTTATGGTACACATCAAACAGGTAGAACTGTCCCATTTCAAATCCTTCGGTGGTACTACCAAAGTCCCGATTTTACCCGGTTTTACCGTGGTATCGGGGCCGAATGGTTCCGGTAAATCGAATATTCTCGACGCACTATTATTTTGTCTGGGATTGGCTAGCTCCAAGGGAATGCGGGCGGAACGGTTGCCGGATCTCGTCAATCACGATCGATCCAATAATAAGGGCGCGTCTGAAGCGATTGTGACGGTGACGTTCGACCTGGAGAATGAGGATGAGCCAGCATCAGAAATTGAGATTATCGATGCGAGTAGTCTGTCCCCAGCTCCACCGAAGCAGCGGTTGGCGAGTCAGAGGGTAGTGACGCGGCGGTTGCGGGTCAATGCTCAGGGTGGTTATACATCGAATTATTCAATTAATGGTGAGGCTTGCAACCTCGCGGAGTTGCACGACCAATTGAATGCGCTGCGGATTTATCCAGAGGGCTATAATGTCGTGCTGCAGGGGGACGTCACCAGCATCATCTCGATGAATAGCAAGGAGCGGCGGGAAATTATCGACGAGTTGGCAGGTGTGGCAGCATTCGATCGCAAGATCGATCGAGCCAAAAGTACACTGGATGAGGTCAAGGAAAAGGTCGAGAAATGTAATATTGTCGCTGCAGAATTGGTGGTGCAACGGGATAAGTTAGCACAGGATAAAATTAAAGCGGAAAAATATCAAAGATTGCGGACAGAGTTTCAACAGAAATCTGTTGAAGAGGTGGTCTTGAAATGGCAGAATCTCCAACAGAAACAAACGATAATTCAAGCGGACTTAGGTAAGGGAAAAGTCGCGCTGGGTGAGTTGGACAAGCAAGTTATCGAGATCCAAAGCGAGATCGGCACGACGACAGCAGAAGTCGAACGGCTTAATGCTTGTGTGAAAGCTTTGGGCGAAGAGAAATTATTAGCCGCTCAAGCAGAATTAGCGACACAGCAAGCGGAACAGCGGCAACTAGAACAACAGCAGAAAGAAGTAACGGAAAATCGATCGAATACTCAAATTAATCAACAACAATCGGCAACGCAGCTAGCTAATTACGATCGAGAATTCAATCGATTAACTGCCGAGCAACAGCAATTAGAAACGACGCAATTGAAAAAGTCGGTAGCCGATCGAGATGAGGCGAAATATCAAGTTGAAGTAACTAAAGAAAAGGCTAGCTCGATTGCCTCTGCATCGACGGCTTGGGTAGAGGAACAAACTCAAGTTAGTCGCCAGATTGAAACTACGCTTCAGTTATTAAGTAAACAGCGCACGGCTCAAGCACAATTGACCGAACGGCGCAATCAGTTGGGAGCGAAAATTGCTGAAGAAACGGAACGATTAGCAACAATCAATCCCGAACTAGAGACAAACAAAAACAAGGTTTCAGAATTAGAAAATAAACTCGCTCAAGCTACGGGCGAACTAGCGTTATTAGAAAATAAACTCACTGCCGTTCAAGCGAATGTCGATACTCAGTTAGAAACCCAAAAACGGTTATTACAAGAACAACGAGATAAACAACGATTAGTCGATAAATTAGAAGCCCAAAATCAAGATCAAGCTGAAGCCCAGGGTACTTTTGCGACCAAAATTATTAAGGAAGCCAAAATTCCTGGCGTGCATGGTTTAGTAGCTCAATTAGGAAATGTCGATCCGGCTTATCAATTAGCTCTCGAAATTGCGGCTGGTGCGAGACTCGGTAACTTAGTCGTCGCCGATGATGGCGTAGCTTCCCGCGCGATCGAAATCCTCAAGCAAAAACGTGGCGGACGGGCGACATTTTTACCATTAAATAAGATTAATGCTCAACCATTACGTGAGAATGCCGCACTCAGAGCAACTCAAGGTTTTATCGATTATGCCGTCAATTTGGTGGACTTCGATCGCGAGTATGAGAATATCTTTAATTATGTCTTTGGTGGGACAATTGTATTCGACAGACTCGATCGAGCGCGGAGTTTATTAGGCAGACATCGGATCGTTACGCTCGATGGTGAATTGCTCGAATCCAGCGGGGCGATGACAGGGGGTAATATTTCTCAGAAATCCACGCTCCACTTTGGTACCGCTGATGCGAGTGAGTCTGCCGAGGTGCGCAGTCTCCAGCAACGTTTGGGCGAAATCGAACAGATTTTGCAAGTCAGTATTGAAGTAGTTAATAAGAGCAACACTGAACTGCGCCAACTGAGTGCCGCCGTCGCCGATACTCGTCAAAATCAACGGGAAATCAAACTCAATTTCGATCGCAATCAGCAGGAAATCGGGCAATTAACCACCCAACAAACCCAATTACAAACTCAGATTGCCAAAAATCAGCAGGATCTCGATCGAACCGTCACCGATCTTACTGCCTTAGAACGAGTCTTGCCCGCCCAAGAAGCCGCTCTCGCAGAGCTTCATGCCGAACTCGCCGAACTCGAAAAATCCGGCGTTCATAGCGATTGGCAAGCTATCCAGACCGAAATTAAATCACACGAACAACAATTAAGTCAACGCCAACAAGCCTTAACTGCTTTCGAGCAAAAACTCCAAGAAATCGATCGCCAGCGCAGTATCTTAACTGAAAAAATCTCTGAAAATCAGCGGCGTACTAGCGAATATATCGAACAGATTGGCGGACTCGATCGCAAGTTGACCGATATTCATACTAGACTAACGGTTATTGGGGACTCGATCGTCACCACCAAAGCCTCCCTAGTTATCCTCGACAAAGAACTCGGTACCGACAAACAAGAACGCGACAAAGCCGAAGCCAAACTGCGCCAACTCCACCTCAACCTCCAAGAACTACAGTGGGAGCAGCAAAAACTCACCCAACTCCAACAACAACGCCAAACCGAAATCGATAACCTCATCATCCAAATCGCCACCCAACGCACCGAACTCCCCGCCGAACTCCCCGAACTCCCCCCCGAATCCCAAACCGACGAATAT
>NZ_JANPGM010000216.1:0-5251 GCF_031423935.1 Chamaesiphon sp. VAR_69_metabat_338 | reverse complement strand
ATGATGATGTTTGCAACCGATCGCCAGTCTTGGCACGGACATCGTGCGGTTAATACCACCGATGGCGATACCCGAAAATCGATCAATATCTACTACTTTTCGCCACAATCGCCTGAAGGTGAAGGCAAAGATTATTACCATGTCACCTCTTTCCGAGGACGACAAGATGAAACGATTAACAAAATTGTGTATCCTGTCGATAATTTGATTCGGACGGTCGTGCGGAAGCTGCGACCCAAAAAAGACGCTCACGCCGTACTTTACGATCGCGAAGATCGCGAAGATCGCGACAATTAAACCAAAATACCGATCGATCTTTGATGCATATCTGTAGCCGAGAACTAATCGCGGGAGGTGGATCCTATGGTAGCTAATCGTCCGCGCTCTGTGCCAGTGATGCAGCTTATCTGCATGATTCGAGGTGAGTGTGAAGTGCTCGTAATGTCGATCGAGTAGGCGATCTACGGTAACTCACATTTGTCCAAAATCTCAAGCTGTCATCAATTAGCTGGTTGTCAAGCTATTGCCAGTATCGACCCGATCGGGGTCGCTGTCTGGATGGAGCTTTCGTTCCTTAATTGGCTGGGCGGGGTTGCCAGCATAAATCGTCATCGGAGCAAGCGATCGACCGGTGACGCTACCCAAACAGAGTACCGCACCGCGCCCGAACTCAACCCCTGGGCCGACTGTCGCGCGCGCGGCCAGCCAGCAACACTCGCCAATCTGAATCGGTGCATCCTGAAGATCGAAAGTGGGACTGCTCCAATTATGGTTGCCAGTACACAGATATACATCCTGGGATAGACAAGTGTGACTGCCGATTGTCACCATTGCGACATTATCGATCCAGCAATTTTCACCCAACCACACAAATTCGCCAACTACCAGTCGCCAGGGAAATTTCACCTTTAGTCCGGGCTTAATGCGTACCCCGCTACCGATCTGTGCGCCAAAACACCGTAGCAGCCAACATTTGATGTTAGAACTAATGAGCCAATAGCTGCTCACTAATGGCGAACCCAGGTAATACCATGCAAGTTGCTGCCATAGCGGTGCTCCTGGCGAATAGTTACCGACTGTATACCGATCCAAACGCATTTTATGTTACCTCGATTTAAGTATTAATTAACGAACAGATTTGAATTCGGATCTGTAAAGAGTGTTTCTGAGGAATACTATAGTAAAATGTCTTCATTAGTGAAGTACATCAAATAGCCAATTAGTATTAGTGTAAAAAGTTTTAATCGACCCAGATGTGCTACTGGCACCTGCATTTCAAATTTTCCAGCAAGGATGCACCATGAATTTTTAAATATTTCAGTTATCCATCAAGATAATGAGGGTACCATATGCATACACATTCTAGAATCTCGATCGGTCAGAGTTTATCGCTCCACAATGGAACGCTCCATTAACTTCTGCGCTCTGCTCTATCGTGCAACAAGATTGATGAAAAATAATGGCTTTATTTACTAAGCATTCCTCCCCACCAGCTAGCGATATGCCTTCTTCCACCAAGATCGATCGTCTCAAAGCCAGCCCCATCCCTCAAAAAGATTGTACTACCGACCAGGAACTTAATATTGTCACACCTCTAAAAAATTACTCACCACTCGATCTCAAAATTATCAATCAATTTTTTCCGCCCGATTATGCAGCCACGGGTCAATTGATCGAAGAGCTAGCGCACAATCTCAAAGATTTTGGTCGGGTCGATGTGTTTACCAGTCAACCTTCCTATGCGTTCGAGCGCGACGATTCGCCCCGGAAGGAGTCTCATGATTCTTTAAGCATTCGGCGTTCTCAATCCGCGCGCTTTTGGCCGCAACGAATTAGGGGTAAGGCCGTTGCTGGTGCGATCTTTTTCGTGCGGACAGCTTTGCACCTGATCAGACATGCCAATAGTCATCGCTTAGTGGTCTTAACCACTGCACCCCCCTTCTTGCCATTACTAGGTTATCTACTCAGCCGCGTCTGCAAGATTCGCTATGTCTGTTTGCTCTACGATCTCTATCCAGATATCGCGATCGAGCTAGCCGTGATCCAAAGGCAACATTGGCTGGTCAAGGTGTGGGAACGCTTGAACTGCCTGACCTGGCAACATGCCGAAGCAATTATTGTCTTGAGCGAAAATATGAAAGAGCGGATTGTTGCCAAACAATCGGGTCTGGAAGACAAAATTGCCATTATTCCCAGTTGGGTCGATCCAGAGCAAATTACACCGATTCCCAAACAGGAAAATTGGTTTGCCCAAGAACATGGATTGGTCGAGCCATTTACCGTGTTATATTCTGGCAATATGGGTCGCTGTCACGATATGGACACCTTATTTGATGCGATCGTGCTGCTCCGTAATACGCCGATCCAGTTTGTCTTTATCGGCAGCGGCGAAAAGCGCAAGCATTTCCAGCAGGGTGTTGTGGACATGGGCTTGCAAAACTGTTTATTTTTACCTTATCAATCGCGGGAAAACTTACCTTTTTCACTAACGGCTTGCGATGTGTCGATCGTTAGTGTGAGTGAAGGCATGGAAGGCTTGGTAGCACCGAGTAAGCTCTATTCAGCACTAGCTGCTGGCCGGCCGATCGCGAGCATCTGTCCCCAAGATTCTTATCTCAATGAGGTATTTGTGCAGGCTAATTGCGGTCGCACCGTGCGCAATGGCGACAGCCAAGGATTAGCAGATTATCTCTATCAACTGAGTCAAAATCCCAAGCTGGTCAGAGAATTAGGCTACTCTGGTCGGGAGTATTGTCGTCACAATTACACCTCTGAGAAAATTGCTAAAGATTATCTAATGTTATTCCAATCTTTGGAATCGCTCGCTAGCAAGCAGCCACAAAATCCTCGCTAGCGATGCTAGTAAATTTCTACTCCTGTCGATCCGCACCGAGATTTCGATTAGACGCTGGTAAGTATCTGCGCGCTCTGAGCCAGCCGCACAAAATTCGCCAGCATCTGTAAGCCAGTCGTCGAAGATTTCTCGGGGTGAAATTGTACCGCCATCACATTTGCGCGAGCGATCGCCGCAGCAACAGTTTGGGTGCCGTGAGTGACAACTGCCGCAGTTACGGAAGTTTGCAGCGGTTCGACATAATATGAGTGATCGAAATATACCCATGCATTCGCGTCGATTTGCCCCCACAATGGACAATGGGGTTGCGCGAGCTGAAGTTGATTCCAACCCATCTGCGGGATGGTCAGATCGGCTTCTGGCTGGAATTTCCGCACGATACCGGGGACGATCCCTAAACCCATTTCCTCGCCTTCTTCCGATCGATCGAACAAGATCTGCAATCCCAAGCAAATTCCTAGAAATGGTTTGCCACTGGCAATAATATCTTTAAGCGGTTGTTCTAAATCGCGATCGCGAATTTTTTTGACAGCAGGATCGAAAGCACCGACTCCTGGCAACACGATCGCATCTGCTGCTGCTAATTCTGCTGGTAAATGAGTAATTGATGTCTGTGCGCCAGCATGTTGTAAACCCTTACAAACAGAGTGTAGGTTGCCCATGTCATAGTCTACAACAGCAATTTTTAGCATGAGTGAGTGGACGGTAAGTGAGTGGGGATATGAATGCGGACTTAGTCTAGATGCGGCTCCCGTCCAGTTAGCTACACTAATCCTGGCTGCGAGTCGATCGACCGATCTGGTAAATTAGGTCGGATGCACAGGTAAATTAGTCCGCCAAATAAGGGAATTAACGACAATATTTTTATCGCTTGGGGGTTGGAGAAAGTCCGGCGATCGATATCGTCACTAATTAACACCGGCAGCAATAACGACAACAGACAAAAATCCAAACTCATCACATTAATAAAGCGATTAGTTTGCCATTGGTTCGCGAAATCTGCCCAATTGCCTTGCGTTAGCCCATAGGTTAATAAGCCGATCGCGCCGAGTGTCAGCGCAATCCCGAGCCATCGCGAATCGACCAGCCTAATCATACCACGCCGCTCGATTTGACTTTGGTGCGGCGGCAACGCTCGCCGATTTGCTGGTGACGAGCGCAAAGCTAGATAGGGCAAGATTGCAAAAGCTCCTACCGCAAATGACGCCGCACTAAATAATCCGGCGGGCAGCTTTTGCGTTTTACCATCGATTAACATCAGACAGGCATAAGCCATGGGCAAGATCCCCATCAGATTGAATAAGGCAATTACCAGCGGATTGATGCCCGTCCATTTACCTGTTGAAAGATCGATAATTAGTTGCAGTGTATCCGATCGATCTGGTGGGGCAAAGCCAAAAGCATAAACAGTAAATCCCAACCATAACGCGCCAAAAATAATTTTGTTCGACATTAGCTGCTAATAATTGTTTGCCAGCATAGGGAGCCAGTTAATTTAGTTATAGCATTATCACCAGATCTGCGACAATTTTGCTGTCGATCGAATCGCTGTCTACCTCAATTCGATTACTAAAATTCAATTCATCGCTCCCGATCGATCGCTGCTGTGATATATGCAGCCGCCGATTTGACTAAGGAGATCGAATCTTCGTACAACATCCGCGTGGGGCCGAGCAAACCGACGCTACCGACCGGAATCGAATCTTGATGATAATTAGCTGAAATCAACGTACAAGCCTGCATTGGTTTGAGCGGATTTTCGGTACCGATCCGAATGGCAATTTGCGATCGGGAGTCGTTGGTAGTATCGAGATTGGGGTCGAAGATCGACGAACTGACTTTATCTTGCTCGGATTCTAATAAGTGCATCAATGCTTTGACCTGTTGCAATTGTGAAAACTCTGGTTGATCGAGAACTTCCGAGATCCCCCACACCATCATTTGCGAAGCCTGAATCGGCCTAGCTTGTCGAGATAAATCTGTCAGTAACTTGTTAATTAGATCGACATATTGGTTAAATTGGAGTTCGAGTTCGCTCCAATCTAATTTAGAAATTTCTAGCACCGATCGACCGCACAACTTACTATTTAAAAAATTCGATAAGATTTGCAATTCTCGATCGAATAAATCGCGATCGATCGATAGATCTCGATCGGGCGGTAACTGCATCAAAATCGATTGAGTCTCATAAGTATCCCAAACCACAATCGACATGATTTTGGCAGACTCGACGCGGATCAGCTGAACGTGCTTGACCGTCGAGCGGCGCGGCTGCGGTAGCGTAATCATCGTAATATAGCCGCTGAGAGTGGCGAGAACCTCTACCGCACCCCGTAAAATCGCCTCCAAACTCCAGCGATCCCAATTGAGTTTGTCGGCCAGGATGCCTTCGAGTTG
>NZ_JANPGM010000215.1:0-8245 GCF_031423935.1 Chamaesiphon sp. VAR_69_metabat_338 | reverse complement strand
GGTGTTGGTTTCGCCAGGGACTTTGAAGACGGTGACGGTAATGGTTTCGGGCAGGGTGGGGCGAGATGTGAACCAGTCAGCATTCGCCCAGGCATCGATAACTTGTTTGGCGTAGGGATTGGTTTGGGAGAGTTCCCAGACATCGTTAAATGCGTCGTAAACGAGGACGATTTTGCTCAGTGCTTTGACTGCTGCTGTAGCGAGTTTGGTATCATCAGATTGGAGTAAGTCGATGAGCGATCGAACGTTATAACCGCCTAACATTGTACCTAATAGCTCGATCGATCCAACCTTGTCAATCAACGGACTAGTAATCTTACCCGTAACAATCCCAGTCAGGAAGCCAGCTTTGACATAAGCAGCCGGATCTACTCCAGGTGGAACTCGATCGCGCAATAATGCAATTAGGTTAGCCTCTTCACCCGCTGGTGGATGTTGTAATAGTTCGCAGAGGGCACTGGTTTGTTCGGCATCGAGCGGTAATGGGGGGATTCCCAATGCGGCTCGATCGGCTGTATGCTGGCGATATGCTTCTAACATCTTAAAATAGAGCTTCTGTATATAAGTCTCTCTATTTTAATAGGTGGCGGCTACTGGTGAGTGTTTGGAGCGATCGATTTTTGACGGCAGGGTGTGGGCTAAAATAAAATAACAGATCCTATAGTTGGACAACTATGTGATAGTTTGGCTTCACCTGTGCGGTCGTCAATTCTAAACATATTTTCTTCAGAATGCTTCAATCATATCAACGGATAAGACTTGCTAATTTTTTTGAAAGATTAGCGACTGTTGGTATAGGTTCTGAGGAGTGGCAGCAGTGTCTATCCACGCATTATCTAGATCCTGTGATGGAGCAAGCTAGATGCTTAGTCGTGAGATTAACATTGCACTACTCGTTTGAGGAAAGACTATCTATATTGAAAATAAAAACAGGCGATATTGAACTTTGTCATCAAATTCAGGCGATAGCAGCCGATCTCTGTAATCCTGAAAAAGAGGTAAAAGTATTACTAAAAGAAGAGTGGTGGTTTGAGTGGTATATAATAGATCAGCAATTTTTGGATGTAACTTGGGCGAGGATACAGGTATTCAGTGATTTATCAGCCGAAGTCTTTGATATGGACGGAAGAACTATGTATTTTGAAGATGAAACATCAGCAGCTAACGAACTAAGTGAAGATGAATATACTCGTTTTGATGATTTGGATGAAGAGGATGAGCAAGATTTAGGCATTTCTCTTGCCGATCTTGAACCACCAGTCATGTCTAAGAAACAGGCTTTGAAACCTTTTATGGAAGTTCGTTTTCAGCGAAAGTTATAACCTCTATTCGACATTTCATTTTTATGGAAAATAACGATAAATATTCGATCGATCTTCGCGATCTCGTTATCTTTCTATAAAAACCGATCTGATGACTCCCCAAGCTAAAATGGGGGTGTTCGATCGACCTGAGTTCGACGTGGCTACACTCGATCGTTTACAATTGAGTTAGATCCAGTACTATCCTTTGGGCTTACACTGAGGCTTATTTATGGTAAACATTACAGTTGATGAAATTCAGAGCGATCCTTCAAAGTATCTGCTTCAAGTAGCAGCAGGCGAAACCTTTTTAATTCTTCAAGCAGATAAAGCGATCGCAGAACTTAGACCGATTAATAATAGTAAGAAATTGCGACCATTTGGTTTGTGTGCGGGTGAGTTTACTGTGCCAGATGATTTCGATGCTCCTTTACCTGACGATATTCTCAACTCATTCGAGGGCAAATGAGAATTCTGCTAGATACACACATATTTTTATGGTTTATCAGTGGCGATACCCAGTTGTCAACAGATGTTCGGGATGCAATTTGCGATCCAGATAACGAGGTTTATCTAAGTGCAATTTCAGTTTGGGAAATACTCGTCAAGTACCAGTTGGGTAAATTACCTCTGCCAGAACATCCCGAAACATATCTACCCAAACAACGCGATCTTCATCAAATTCTCAGTCTTGCTCTGGATGAAAGTAGTGTGGCTCAACTTGCAAAACTACCACCATTGCACAGAGATCCATTCGACAGAATGCTTGTCTGTCAGGCCTTACAAAATGGTCTGACAATTGCGACAGTAGATGCAGCCGTTCGCGCCTATTCAGTTAATACTATTTAGCAGTGTAAAGAGATAAAAATCTAGAGCTAGAAAATACCAAGGTTATTGGATATGCGAGACGAATATGACTTTTCACAATCTATTCCTAACCCTTGCCTGAAGAAGTTGAAAAAACAGGTGAGCATTAATCTGGAAGATAATGTCGTGGACTATTTCCAGAAGTTATCCGAGCAAACGGGAATTCCCTACCAAAATCTAATTAATCTCTATCTCCAAGATTGTGTTCGAACTGAGCGCAAGCTATCTCTGGAATGGGTTTAAGCTATCTGATGAATCCTCAAGCTAAAATGAGGGTGTTCGTTCGCGTAGCGTCTCTGGAAGAGAATCGAATTTAGGGGAAATAACGATAAATCTCCGTTGGCGACAGTCTCTCCTGGGAGAATCGATGCAATACTCGGCTCATCACGATCTCATTATCTTCCATGAAAAACTCGATCCGATAATCGCCAACTCGAATCCGATAAGCAGTGTCATCACCTTTGAGTTTCGATAAATTGACAATAGTGCTTAAATCTTCTGCGTTGGGTATTTCCTCTAATACCAAAGTACAAATTTTATCGTAAACATCTGTGCTATAGAGAGCTTTTAAATCTTTGAGAAATTTCTTTTTATATGTGACGTTCATTATCGCTCTAGGAATAACTTAGCATCTGCAAGATCGATGGTTTCATCATCTTTGGTTTCTTGCATCGCTCTGAGTAAACCTTCGTCTTCTAGTTGTTGCTGTTTAAACTCCAAAAACTCAGCAAATGTTAATACTTGCTGTTGTAACTCTAATGGTAGATTTCGGATCTTGTCGATCGTCAATTGTTCGATAGTCGTCATCAGCATTTAATTTTCGCTCTAATATACCCACCATTTTAACAAACAATGTAGTGGAGTGTGAAAGAGTCTAAACCTTGCTCGATCGCGATTTCTCATCACGTATAGCCTCTTTCTGGAGAATCGAGCGTCGAGCTGAGTTGATTGGGGGATGCGATCGCTTTTGAGTTTGGATTGATTATCGATCGATACAGCCGGAGAGATATTCGGTACACTCATAGATGGAGATCTAGCTATAGTTAGTTAGAGCCACATCGTACCGATCGACCATACATAAATGCACGTACTCTCGATTCCCACTTGGATCATTCATATTTCTAGCGTCATCGAGTGGATGACTGCGATCTGGCTGATTTGGCTTTATGCTGAGGCTAGTGGTAATCTGGCATGGCGAAGTCTATCGTTTGGGATGTTGCCTGCGCTGGTGAGTGCGATGTGTGCTTGTACTTGGCATTTTTTTGATAACACGCCTACGCTAGAGTGGCTGGTAACTTTACAAGCAGCGATGACGGTAGTGGGGAATGCTACGATGTGTCTGGCGGCTTGGCAGATTAGTAAACAGTCGATCGTCAATAGTTAAAATATGCCTGCGTTAATTGAATCGATATTTTCTAAGGAAACATTATTTGCAGTATCTCTGTTTCCTTACTTAGGATTTTTATGGTTTATGACCAAGAAAATCTCAACTCCTAAGATTGCGTTGATTGGATTTTATTTAACTTTAGTATTTGTAGCGGTGACGATTCCGATCGGGGCATACGCACAATTGAAATTGCATAAGTCTTTGGCAGATGTCGATCTATTGCATGGTGGGGCAGAATTATTTTTGACAATTTCTAATATCACGATCGCGATCGGGTTTAGTCAGGCGTTGGGGAAGTTGAAAGTTGATAGTTGAAAGTGAATATAGATAGCAAGTCTAATTATGATTGGTGTGCGATCGGGTTGGGGAGTAATTTAGGCGATCGTCTGGCAATTTTAACTGGGGCGATCGAGCGACTGAAAATGCGTCCCCAGATTGAGTTATTAGCTGTTTCTAGCTGGTATCGGACGGCACCGATCGGGCCACCACAGCCTGACTATTTGAATGGCTGTGCGACGATTGAGACTAGTCTGACGCCATTAGAGTTACTGAATGTTTTACAATCGATCGAGGCTGAGTTCGGTCGGGTGCGGCAGGAGGTTTGGGGGGCGCGGACGTTAGATTTAGATCTGCTATTATGTGGCGATTGGATTATCGATTCGCCAACTTTACAAGTCCCTCACCCTTATATATGCGATCGAGCATTTGTGCTGGTTCCGTTAGCTCAAATTGCCCCCGATATTATTGAACCGAAATCGGGCGAATCGATCGCTAACCTGTCCAAAAAGTTAGAATGCACTGGTGTTAAATTAATTGAGAATTGAGAATTGAGAGCTGGGTTGTTAGGATAGGGATTTAAACCCCTGTTGTTTGTTAAACTACTCTTGTAACGAGCGGAATAATATTTGGTGCGTTACGCTGCGCGATAACACACCCTACGATACTGCTATAAATTACTTACGGTTGCGACATTAACTATCAATTATCAATTAATTAAATATGCCATTAGGAAACGAACCTGCCAAGATAATCGAGCATAAATTGCACTATCAAGGGCGTAAATTTTCATTCCATGTCGATCGGATCGAGCTGCCTAATGGCGTAATTGGTGAATGGGAATCGATTCGCCATCCTGGCGGAGCGTTAGCCGTACCAATTACGCCTGAGGGGAAATTAGTATTGGTCAAACAATATCGCTTTCCCACTCAGGGCAGAATTCTCGAATTTCCTGCCGGTACGCTGGAAGTAGGCGAAGATCCGGCAGAGACGATCGCGCGGGAGATTGAAGAAGAGACGGGGTACCGCGCTGGTAAATGGCAAAAACTAGGGGAGTTCTTTCTGGCACCTGGTTATTGCGACGAGATTATTTATGCTTTTCTGGCGCAGGATTTGGAAAAATTAGCCGTCCAACCGGCAGGTGATGCAGATGAAGATATTGAGATCGTGCTGATGACACCAGCCGAATTTGAAACGGCGATCGCGGCTGGCGAACCGATCGATGCAAAATCGATCGCGGCTTATTTTCTGGCGCGGCAGGTTTGGTAGTCAGCGTCAAGAATGGTTAACAATTGTTGCTTACAGCAGCCAGATCGTCTCATAATATAAATTCAGTACTATTCCGTCTTCAGAGTTAATTTAGATTATGAGCGTTCAAATCATCTTACCAATTCTGACTATCCCCTTCATTCTTGGTGCCCTGTTTTTCGGTACTCGCAATGGTTTCTATGATTCGGACAAATATCATGGTAATGGTTCCGCTCACTAGCTAATGACCTGCCCATCGATTGGATTGCCACAAAAGCGGCGTCGGCTTTATCCTGGAATTTCCCCTTGTCTACCCTGCCCCATTCTAGTAACGACGATCTAGTTTGTTTTCCCTATGGCGTCGGTCATAGTGACGAGGGCGTGTGTTTGCTCGTCAAAATGGGGCCGTATCGGATTTTGCTCGATTGTGGTTTGCGCGATATATCGCCACTAATCGCTGCTGATGGGTTGCCAATTTGCGATCTGGTTATCTGTAGCCACGCGCACGCCGATCATGCTAGGGGTTTGCTTGCGCTGCATCGAGCTTTTCCCCAGCTACCAATTTATGCCAGCGAAGTCACTAGCAGCTTATTGTCGCTTAATTGGTTGGACGAGCAGGAAGCGGTGCCACAATTAAGTCAAGCCTTGCCCTGGCAACGCTCGATCGAGTTTGCCGATGGTTTAGCGGCGGAACTCTTTCCTGCCGGACATTTGCCTGGTGCTGCATCAATTTTATTGACTTATACCGGATTTTATCAGTCGTATCGGGTCTTTTATACGGGCGATTTTTTCTTATCGAATTCGCGGTTGGTAGAAGGCTTACACCTAGATTCGATTCGCAATCTCAATCCAGATGTGTTGATTGTCGAGGGCAGTTATGGCACGGCGCGCCATCCCCATCGCCGCAAACAAGAAAACACCCTGATGGCACGGATCGATCGAGCGATCGGGCAACAGCAGTCGATTATTTTACCTGTATCGCAGCTCGGCATCGCACAAGAGCTGCTGATCCTGCTGCGCAGTCATCATCTATTCACCGGACGCGATATCGATATCTGGGTGGATAAGTCGATCGCGGCTGGTTATGATGCTTATTTACCATTAATCGATCGGTTTCCGCCATCCGTGCAAAACTTTGCACGCCATCAATCGCTATTTTGGGATGAAAAAGTTCGCCCGCACGTCCGGCAACTTACGCCAGAGACTTTGGAGCAGATTCATCAGCGTCAGTGCATTATCATCACTGAAACCGACAGCAATCTCGACACTTATACTGTCGGGCATCCTTTGCCTTGGCTAGTAATGTTGCCGACTTCACCCCATAATCCGATCGAATTGCCTGCCAGCACTGTTGAAATTGCCACCGAAACCTACCTACTGAGCGAACATTCCGACGGTGCGGGTACCGCACAATTGATCCACAATATGCGCCCCAAACATGTGGTGTTCGTGCATGGCTCGGTTCCCTATTTAGCAGATCTGACGGGATTAGAAGAACTGCAAAATCGCTATCATTTGCACTCGCCAGCGGCGGGAACTCGCGTTTCGCTGCCGGTTGGCGAAACGTTCATCCAACCCGCGCCGCCAAAAGACCCCCATTACGATGGCGAGCTGATCGAGCTAGAACAAGCGATCGATATTAGTTTACCGATTACGCTCGCCAGCGATCCTCGATGGCACAATTTTGCAGATACCGGATCGATCGAGGCGAGATGGCAAGGCGAAGAAATCGTGCTCAGGGGCATCTCTCAGCGTGAAATGCTCGATCGACAGCAAGCGAGCAATCTCCCGCCAGATCTGCCTTGTTGCGGCAATTGTCGCCATCAGCGCGGTTCTCGCTGTCAGAGCAGTCAATCGCCACTCCACGGCTTTCGAGTGGCTCCCGATGGTTTTTGTCCGGCATTTGAGTTGAGTTAACGTCAAATGCGATCTCTTCGGAATACCGCTCCAAATCCAGCATCTCGCACTATTTTTTCACAGCTTGGGTTTTCACGCGTTGGCAGAGCGAACCCTGAACAACCCGATAACCTTTACTACAAACTATGCGAGTTTTGGACTTAGGAGAAGTGCTCCATCGACCGTTGTCGTAGTAGTAATTAGTGCGGATTACTGTCGGCTGGGGTCGAAAACTTGGTGGCAATCCTGGTGCTAAGTCAGGGGTACCTCCGGCGGGAAATCCCGGTCGATCGATCGGAAATGGGTTTAGTCCAAAACCAGAATGAGGGGGATCTTTTCTTGGTGGCGGGTTATTTGCTGGCGGCGGATTATTTTCTGGTGGTGGGTTATTGGCTGGTGGTGGGTTATTGGCTGGCGGTGGATTATTATTACCCTCTGCTGGCTTATTCATAATCACTTGAGCCTGAAGATTGGGAAGGGATTGTGGCGTTATCAATCGCTCGTTTTGATGGGTTAGAGCTTGAGCAGTTTGAGCGATCGAGCCAAGAGTTACGAATATTCCTAAAGCGAGCGAGGTAGATGTGCGCATGACTTAATCATCTCCAGCTAGAGATGTTGAAGTTTGTAGTAATGTTTGTCATCGATGATGTGGTTATTATTACCGACTTGCCGAATTTGTGGCAAGTCGATCGGTAGAATCGTTGGCGAAGCCTCTCAGAATGAGAATCGTGACTAGTCAAATAATCGAGATTACTTGCGGATAAATTCGCATCTACCATTTCTGAGCTGATAATTGTTACCGCAAGATTTACTGCCGACACGATGGATCGGTGTATATGTCGCTTTATCAGGTTTCAAGTTGGTATTTTTCTTGAGCTTAGCTGGCTCAGATGAGCTGGAAGTGGACGGATTGCGATAAGGATCGTTATAGTAGGAAGCATTATTTGGGCTAGGAGAGATAGGAGTGCTAAATAAAGACGACCCCTGTCCCCCTGTCGGGGTAGATCCCGGTCGATCGATCGGTTGGGAATTAGGCCGCCAGCCAGAATTTTGCGACGAGTTATTGTTACCACCTCCTGCCTGGTTATTCAGCAACACTTGAGCGTGAAGATTGGGCTGGGATTGTGGCGTTAGCAATCGCTGATGTTGATGGGTTAGAGCTTGAGCAGTTTGAGCGATCGATCCGAGAGTTACAAATATTCCTAGAGCGAGCGAGGTAGATGTGCGCATGACTTAATCATCTCCAGCTAGAGATGTTGAAGTTTGTAGT
>NZ_JANPGM010000214.1:0-5824 GCF_031423935.1 Chamaesiphon sp. VAR_69_metabat_338 | reverse complement strand
TGATCTATTACCAAACCGCCCAAATTTGCGCGCTAACGCCTCCCGAATCTCGATCGATACATGCAGGCACAATTACCATTCTCACCGCCTGTACAGCCGATTTACCCGTAGCTGAGGAAGCAGCGCAGACGGCGATCTTATGCGGCTTCAAAGTCGAAAAATTATGGGATGTTGGCGTGGCTGGCATTCAGCGATTGCTCAATAACCGTCACGCGATCGATAATGCCGATGTATTAATCGTCGTCGCGGGCATGGAAGGCGCGCTCCCCAGTGTAGTCGCTGGTTTGGCCAATTGTCCAGTAATTGCCGTCCCCACTAGTATTGGCTACGGCGCGAGTTTCGGCGGTATTGCCCCCTTACTGACGATGCTCAACTCCTGTGCCGCTGGCGTCGGCGTCGTCAATATCGACAACGGCTTCGGTGCCGCCATTCTCGCCGGTCAAATCCTCCGCACCGCCACCAGATTAAGGCTTTAGGGTTTAGGGTTTATGGCTACCGTATATACACAAGTCGGCTGGACTTCGTTTCTAGATCTGAATCCCCCTAAATCCCCCTTAAACAAGGGGGACTAAGAGTCCGCTCTTAGCCACCTTTTTAAGGGACTTAGGGGGATTCAGATCGATTCCGCTTTTCTCCGGAGATATGTATACACGGTAGGGTTTTAGGGGGAACTGGAGGCAAAAATAATACCGAAAAAGATTATATTTTTACCTTCACAGTAGGTCTATTTGTACCTCAAACCTCTTTCACTATCGCCATCTACCCTCTTTCCTAAAGCCTAAAACCTAAAGCCTAAACCCTAACCCTGATAAACCAACAGCGTAAAATTAAACACACTCCCCTTCCCAGGCGAAGATTCTACCCAAATTTGGCCGTAATGCGATCGCACGATGCGTTGACACAGAGCTAACCCAATTCCATAACCCGATTGAGATAGATCGCGCTCTAGTCTGACGCGCTCTTGAAAAATGTGTTTTTGCTTCTCTTTGGGGATTCCCAAACCATTATCAGAAATACTCACTTGAATGGTTTGAGCAGTACGATGGAGCGCACTGACATGAATTCGACCATCAGCTTGGGTATATTTACTGGCATTATCTAACAGGTTGGCAATCGCCTGTCGCAGTTTATCCACATCGCCATAGACAAATGGTAAGTCCTGGGGAATATCGGTGGTAATAATTTGAGTTTTAGCTTGAAATTGCGGCTTGAGTTGCGAAATTACGCCCAAGATTAGTTCGCTTAAATCGAGTTTTTGGGGTAGGAGACTGAGATCGTTAGGTGTCGCTAGTGGCTGGAGAATATCATGGACTAATCGATCGATCGCTTGGAGTTGGGTGCGCGCGCGATCGATTAATTTAGCAATTGTTGCTGGCTCCAAAGAATTGGCACGATAATCATGGGGATTGTGGATGATTTCCAGAGTCCCTAAAGCTAGAGCGGCAGCGGTCAGCGGATTGCGCAGATCGTGAGCCAGTACGGACATCGCCCGATCTTGCAATTTCAATCGATCGAGCAAGGCGGCATTTTCCTGTTTGAGCGTAAAAACTTCATCGGTTAACTTAATCAGTTTACTCACATAACCGATCGAGTCACTTAATAACAATCGCTCGTTGGATTGACGATCTAAATTTCCCGATTCATCGTTAGCTATTGTTTCGCTGCTACTGGCTAATAATTCTTCTTGCCACCGATCCCACCAGTTATCGATTTGATCGATTAAGTTACTACCTGCTAAAATCTGGCGCGGTACGGGAAATAGCTTGAGTAGTGCTGGCGTGGCAATTACCCGATAGTGCTCGGCTAAATCGGGTTGCTTGCCAACATCGACAACCTGCAATTCAAAAGAATGCTCGGTATTAAGGAGAGCTAACTTGTCCCGAATTTCTTGGTTGTAGATGTAACTAGTCGTGCGCTCGTCCAGGAACAGCAATAGCTGTAACACTCCTGACGAATTACTGGGGGAATAGCGATCGGTTGACATTCATTCTCGTTGGCGTAGCCTCTCCTGTAAGAGAATCGAAAGCTAAATACTCACAAGCTGTCATCTTGGCTTGAAAGATGAGGTCGATCGTTAGTATGAACTGAATTTTGCGTTTTGTTAACAAAAAATTAATATTTTTTAAAAAAATGTAACGATTCGATCGCTAGGATCGATCGATCGCCCTCCAGATGAGCGCGCCCCAGCCAGACATCAGTGCGTCAAAGGCATATCTTAGCAAGAAAGCAAGAAGAAATAACAACCGATCGATAAAAGATCGAAGAGGACGCAAAGCTTAAGATAAGATGAACGATAGTGTCCGATCTAGTCAGACATTCGCTGTTCCCACACGCTATCCCTATGAGTACTCCGCTCGGTTATGTTGCGTTAGTCCTACACGCTCATCTCCCTTTCGTTCGACATCCTGAGAGCGATTTTGTCCTCGAAGAAGAATGGCTATATGAAGCAATCACCGAAACATATATTCCCCTACTCCACGTTTTTGAGGGATTAAAACGGGACGGCATCGACTTCAAAATCACCATGAGCATGACGCCGCCACTGGTGTCGATGTTGCGCGATCCCTTGCTGCAAGACCGCTATGACGAACATTTGGCTAAGTTGGAAGAACTAGCCCAAAAAGAGGCTGATAGCAACGAGCACAACGGTCATATCAAATACCTCGCCGAGTACTACGTCAAGGAATTTGCTGCCACTCGCAAAACGTGGGAACGTCACAATCGCGATTTAATTGGTGCCTTCAAAGGCTTTTTAGATACCAACAACCTGGAAATCATCACCTGCGGCGCAACTCACGGCTATCTGCCGCTGATGAAAATGTACCCAGAAGCCGTGTGGGCACAGTTGCGGGTAGCTTGCGAACATTACGAAGAAAATTTCGGGCGCGCGCCCAAAGGCATTTGGCTGCCAGAATGCGCTTACTACGAAGGACTAGAGCGGATGCTGGCGGATGCTGGTTTGCGCTACTTCCTCACCGACGGACATGGCATCATGTACGCGCGTCCCCGTCCCCGCTTTGGTAACTACGCACCGATATTTACCGAAACTGGCGTCGCCGTCTTCGGACGCGATCAAGAATCCTCTCAACAAGTTTGGTCGTCGATGGTGGGCTATCCCGGCGCGCCCGAGTATCGGGAATTTTACAAAGATTTGGGCTGGGATGCCGATTACGACTACATCAAGCCGTATATCATGCCCAACGGTCAGCGCAAGAATATCGGGATCAAATACCACAAAATCACCTCCAAAACTGGCGGCGAGAAAGCCCTCTACGATCCTTACTGGGCAAAAGAAAAGGCTGCCGATCACGCGCAGAACTTCATGTATAATCGCCAGCAACAGGTGGCCAACCTCGCGGGTGTAATGAATCGTCCGCCCCTAGTTGTCTCGCCCTACGATGCCGAATTATTCGGGCACTGGTGGTATGAAGGGCCATGGTTCATCGATTATTTCTTCCGCAAATCTTGGTACGATCAGCACACTTACCAGATGACGCATTTGGCGGACTACCTCCGCGCCGAGCCGACTCAACAAGTCTGTCGTCCTTCTCAGTCTAGCTGGGGCTACAAAGGCTTCCACGAATACTGGCTGAACGAAACTAATGCCTGGGTTTATCCTCACCTCCACAAAGGTGCCGAACGGATGATCGAATTGGCGCGGATGGAGCCAGAGGACGAGCTACAATGGCGCGCACTCAATCAAGCCGCTCGCGAATTATTGCTCGCACAATCTTCCGACTGGGCATTCATCATGCGGACGGGAACGATGGTACCATACGCGATTCGCCGCACGCGATCGCATTTAGTCCGCTTCCACAAACTCTATGACGACCTCCAAGAACGCAAAGTCGATAGCGGCTGGCTAGAGAAGGTCGAAACGATGGACAATATTTTCCCCAGTATTAATTACCGGACGTATCGACCCTTGTAAATGTCTCAATAGCCCCAACTTATAAACAAAGTTGGGGCTATTCAGGGTAATGGACTATGGATTAATCACGCCAAAAAATAGACCGACAATCACTAAGGTTAATGGTAGTAAAATGAGAATTCCGTTAATAGTTGTGCCGATCGAGGGCGTAATATTATCGGGAGGATTTAGCTCTGAAGCATGACTGCGATCGGTAGCCATAAATTAGTAATATATCTTACTTGAGTTATAGTTCCAGTTTCGCTCGATCGACTCCAAATCGCATCACTCGATCGAGCGACTATTTAGTTAAAATGCATCTGTCAAAATACATATTTATTTCGATAAATGATAACTAGCCGATCGCACTTAATGTCGATAGAGTCTTCGTTACAGGAGCATGAAAGCAAGTGCCAGATACTAATGAAATTCTCAACTGGTATCAAACATTCACCCCAGATCCAGCACAGCGCAAAAGCTGGTATGGTGATGTCGCCCAAACATACAATCGAGTCCGCCCGAAATATGCCCCCGCATTCTTAGATCGCGTTGTGGAAGTTGCTAAAATACCCAGCAGCGGCAAGATTTTAGAAGTCGGATGTGGGCCAGGTACGGCGACGTTATCGCTGGCTGAAATGGGGTTTTCGGTTATCGCCTTAGAACCAAGTTTAGCAGCTTGTGAAGTCGCTCGTCAAAATGTCGCTGCATATCCCAATGTCAAAATTATTAATACCAGTTTTGAAGAATGGGAGCCAATCGATCGAGAATTCGATGCAATTGTGGCAGCAACTTCTTGGCATTGGGTATTACCGGAAAATAAGTACCAGAAAGCAGCATCTTTACTCAAAAGTACTGGCATGCTAGTCTTATTATGGAATACGACGATGATGCCACCACTGGCGATATTTGAGAGTTTAGCTGAGATTTTTAGACAATATTTACCAGCTTTTGGCGAATATAAAGATCGCGATCGCGAAGTGTGGGAACTAAATATCTTTGCCGATGCCGCGATCGAATCGGGTTTATTTAGTAACTTCCGCATGGGAGTGGAATCGATCGAAGTTAATTATGCGATCGATGATTATCTGCAACTCTTAACTACTTATTCACCCTGTATTGCCCTAGATCCCACAAGTAGACACGAGTTATTAGAAAGCTTGAGAGCAGTACTAGCACAAAATTGTGGCCCCCAGATGCCACTATCTTATCAATCTGTTTTTCATGTTCTCGTTGGCGTAGCCTCTCCCCTGGAGAATCGCCGCTCACCCGAACTCTAAAATATTGCAGTAATATTTCGATCTACAAATAATCGATATCGATCGCCATTATGACGATCGATGCTGAAAATATTCGTCCATTACTTGCCGATCGTAATCTAACAGCCAATCATTGAATTTTAGATATATTTGGTGGAGTAAATCTCGATTGCTACCAATGATATCCATACCCCGATCGTCATACGGATGAAAGAGAATCTGGCGATCGAAATCAAATAGATATAACTTGCAGCTACTGCGTGGTCTAATTCCCAATTCATTGGCGAGTGTCCCCCACAGTAACAGCTCGACCTCGGTAAATTCGATCTCAAAGCAGATAAAATTTCTCATTAGATCCCAATCTTCATCAAATACCCGCTCCGCTCGAACTTGCCAAATTTCTGCTGTCTTGGGAATCCTAATTCCACACCTGCGAAGATTGCGAAAAACAGATAAGTTACCAACTAAAGATTTAACACCATAAAAACTCAAACAGACAGTAATTGTCTGGAGATCGCTCAATCCAAAATCGATAATTGCTTTCGATCGATCGTAGGCGCGCAAAAACATTTTCAGATAAGGTTTGTCCCCTGCAAGTTCGATGCGTAAGCTGGGGGAATGCAGATAGAAAATTCCATGTGCCAAAGCGTTGTCGCCA
>NZ_JANPGM010000213.1:0-7764 GCF_031423935.1 Chamaesiphon sp. VAR_69_metabat_338 | reverse complement strand
TGCATCGATATATCGTTGAGAAATAGCAGTAGGCGCGATCTCGTTGGTGACACTTAATTCGCCATCAGTCCCGTGAAACTCGGATGCGCCGCGTGAGGAGTGCTCGGATTTCTTGAAATAGGGCAACATATCCTGGTAACTCCAACCAGGATTTTCCAACGCCTGCCAGTGGTCATAATCGTGAGGATTGCCCCGGCTATAAAGCATGAAATTAATCGCACTGCTACCACCCAAAACTTTGCCACGGGGACAATAAATTTTGCGGTTATTTAAGTACGGTTCTGGTTCGGAGAAGTAGCCCCAATCCACCTCAGAACCTAGTAAGCTCAAGGTTGCTGACGGGCTTTCAATTTCTGGTTTGGTATCTGGGTTGCCAGCTTCGAGTAATAAGACGGTTGTGTCACTATCTGCTGTCAGACGGTTGGCAAGCACACAGCCTGCCGAACCTGCACCGATGATAATGTAGTCATAGTTCGTCATGGGATTTGCTCCTAATTTGCTGTCTGTTTTAGTCTCATAGTTGCGACCTGCTCAAGGCAGCGGTTGGCGATCGCCGCTTCAGCCTCTTGCACTACATCCCGGACAATCTGCGCGGCTGGCTTAATATCATGTACGAGACTGCATGACTCCCCCGCATACAGAGCGACGGATTCCATATCCCCCTGGAAGTCAGTCAGGGGAATTATCGCCGCATATTTCGGCACTTCCATCATGGTGCCAGCGATCGGAACGGTACCCACGATCGTCCCCTCACCCGGACGTTGACCATGAGCGGGGCGACCTGCGCGCTCCCATTCCGCGAACGCTGTATTGCGGAGCACTCGGTGTGGCGCATCCGCCCAGCCGACATCGAAAAGTGTCGTGTATACTGTGTCCTCGGCAGTGCTGCTGACGACCCGTTCCTTGTAGGCATCAGTCACAGCGGCTTCAGTACTACAGAGAAACCGTGTCCCCATCGATACACCTTGTGCCCCCAGACTGAGGGCTGATACCACCCCTCGACCCGTGGCAATCCCCCCAGCGGCGATGACAGGCCCGGTGGGAACCGCTTCAACGACCGCTGGCACAATGGTTGACAGCGAGATCCGACTCTTAACATGACCTCCCGCTTCGATCCCTTGAACGATAACCGCATCGACACCCGCATTGTGGGCGGCAATGGCTTCAGCAACCGAACCCACCTGGCTGAAGACCTGAGTTTTGTGGCGATGGGCTGCGGCGACATAAGGGCTAGGATCTCCCCAAAAGAGCACCAGTAGCGGTACCTGCTCTTCTAGACAGACTTCGATCTGCCCTGGCTGCAAAAGCGTGAGCACGAAGTTCACCCCAAATGGTTTGTCCGTCAGGCTGCGGATCTTGTGGATCGCCTGTCGGAGGATGGGCGGTGGCAGGAACAGTCCGCCCATCACCCCACAGCCGCCAGCATTAGACACTGCCGCCGTGAGTTCTGGGCCTGCCGCTGGCCCCATCCCTGCGGAAAAGATGGGATAATCGATGCCAATCTGATGACAGAGTGGGGTTTTCAACATATATCCTCCTTAATGTTTTCACTCGATTCTCTAGACGAGAGGCTACGCCAACGAGTAACCGATATCCGCCGTCGCGATCGTGGGCACATGTCGATCCAAGGGTTGCCGGAATAACAGTTTTTTGCTATGTATTCAGTTTGCAAGAATCATTCAAATTGCACCACGCAAGATCCCCCAGTTAAGCTTTAATTTGAATCGCTCGTCTTAACACTCCACCCACAAAGGATAAAGGCTAAATCAACGTATCTAATCTGTTCGGGATCGCAAATCGATTTACTATCAAGCCAAATTACTTCTTGAGTATTCATGCCACTTCTAGCCACTATTTCACATCGAAAAATTAACTTGCATCTTAACTGATGGATCTTGCGTGGTCTAAATCGAATCAAAGTTGAATAATGAAAGCAACCGATTCAAAGCGAAACTGAGCAATTGGATCGTCAAATTAGGAGCAAAAATTATGGCTAATACCGTTTTAATTACGGGAGCATCGCAGGGGACTGGCAAGGCAACAGCACTATTGTTTGCTCGACATGGATATGATGTCATCCTGGCAGCAAGACAGCCAGAGCGATTGGAGCAAGTAGCCGCAGCGGTGCGGGCTGAAGGTCGCCAAGCTCTAGCGGTACCGACAGACACCAGCGACGTACAGCGGGTGGAGATGCTGATTCAAACGGCACTAGATCGATTCGGGCGAGTTGATGTACTCGTAAATAATGCTGGCTTTTACTTGTCTGGGTTGATGCAGTATACGCCACTTGATGACTGGCATCGAGTCATGGATACCAATTTTTGGGGCTATGTGCATACGATTCAGGGGTTGCTGCCGCAATTTTTAGCACGGGGGAGTGGATCGATTGTCAATGTTATTTCGTTTGGTGGCGCAACCCCGGTGCCAGAGATGATAGCGTTTTGTGCGAGTAAATATGCGGTCACGGGCTTGACGGATACACTGCGGTTGGAACTCGCTCCTAAAGGGATTCAGGTGTGTGCGGTTCATCCTGGGGTGATTAATAGCAACTTTTTGGAGCGGGCGATTTTTCGGGGTCAAGACGCGGCGCAGGTTGAGGAGCGGCGCAAACAGCTTCAGGCGTTGGTACAAGCTCCTTGGGTAAGTCGGCCTGAAGACATTGCTGATGCGATTTGGAGTGCGGTTCGATCCGGTAAATCGGAGGTAATTGTGGGGCAACCACTGACGGCAACTAAAGCTTTGCAAGTCGCTGTTTGATTCATCTAGTAGATTCTTTAGACCGTGACCTCCCTTTTTTAGCATGTATAGCAGTTGCTATGATTAAAGATGCCGAGCGACAAGTAGTAATTTGTCGATCTAGGTTTTGATGACAAAAGCCCTTAATTCGATGATTTTATCGCCGCGAAAACGCCAGACATCGCAGTAAGAATAATGAACCGCCGTTCCGTCTTCATCCTTCAATATGATGTCGCCGAGTGCTGTGACGAAATCGCCTTCAGCGATTAAGTTAGCGACCATAAACTTCGGCGGCTCGATGTATGTCGCTGCCAGATATTGACGAACGGCTTCTTTTCCTGTCAGGGTTTTGTCGCCGACAAACGTCCATTCTGTGTCGTCGGTGCAGCATGACAAGAATCCTTCATTGTTGCCTTTCGAGATCGCCGCGTTGCCCTGTTCTAAGATTGCTTTATTTTTCTCGGACATCTGAATCTTTCCTTTATTCAAGTAGATGATTTAAGGTCGCGGTTTTCTCGATCGCGTAGCGTCTCCTACAGAGAATCGGCGCATCCGATCTAACCGTTCGCGCCAGCGTACAGTCAGGTAATCGCCGCCGAACGTTTGAGATAAGTTGGTCTGCACAAGTAGGAAGCGAAAGTAAATGTAGCAGGATGGCGAAGATGAGCGAGAAAAACTCACAGCAATCGATTCGCCAACAACCAATACATTCCGCTAGATGAGGTCGCGGCTACAAGCCCTAGCCCGACCAGCACATAACAACTAATGGCACGCTGGTTCAGTTCGGTTAAACGGGCTGAATGAAAGCGGTTTGGAACCAGTCGCTGTGCGAACCAACCTGCACCCAATCCAATTAGCCCGGAGCACAGAGTCCATAAAGGAGCAAAAATAAATATCAATCCTGATGTGGAAGATCCGGTTCGAGCATTCCACCAATCAAACTTCCAGGTAAAATAGATGCAGAGCATCGATCCAAGCATCGCGCCTGCTAGACCAATTCTTACCCACAGATCGCGCAATCGACGATGAGCATGAGGGGAGCGAGTTGCCGCAGGAACCAACGTAATTGCGGCAAGCAATAGGGGAAGGCAATTCCACAGGGTAAATACATTAATGCCTGCCCACCGATTGTCAGCCGTCACATTTGCATAACCGACCGCTACAAATCCTGTCAGGATAAAAGGGATAAACAGTAAAGTTTTCCACATCTTAATGAGTCCGTGAAAGGGAATTGAGAGCGAGGATCTGTATGTTGGGTAGAGAAATGCGTTGGCACAAGGCAAATGAGATACTATGACGATCGGCATTCTCTCATAGCATCTGATTTTTTACAGGATTTAGACCTCGATATCTACCGATAGGTTAAGGTTCCATCCCGATTCTCAATGCCGCGAATCCGAATTGACGTTGTATTAGAGCCACCATTGACTCGACGACATCGTGCGGATAAAAATGTTTGAGAAACCCGAATATTCCGACAGGAATTTTGATAACTACTAGAATCAGTTGCATCGGAAAGGTAGGTTAAGGTTCCATTTCGATTTTCAATGCCTCGAATCTGAATGGATGTTCGATTAGAGCCACCGTTGACTTGACGACATCGTGCGGACAAAGTTGTTTCGTCAACCCGAATATTCCGACAAGAATTTTGATAATTACTAGAAGATGTGGAGTCGGCAACAGCATTATTGGGAGTTGCTACCAGCATGGCACCGCAAGCAACAAGAATTATTGAGCTTGACAGCCGAAGGTTTAAAAAGTGAGACATAAGTTTTTCCAGTGGTAACTAAAGCTTAATTTTTGGAAGTGGGAATAAAAGATATTGAAGAAATCGTCGAGATGGTCTCCCCATCGTTCGATTCCACAGCCGATCGAGATCTAAATAACTAGCAACTTAATTTTGTCTAGTAAGCTATTAGCCTTTTCTGTGAGTAAATAAAGTTTAATTTCGATTACCTGACGGTACGCTGGCGCGAACGATGGGAAGGTGCAAATTTGGATACATTAGCAATAATTAGTACGGCAACCGTAATTGAAGCCATCGATAAAAGTGCTACTGTAGCTAGTTTTTGGTTAAATCGAGACATGAGTTTATCATTCCTGTTTTTAGCATTTGGCAGTAATAGTTTGACTTGCGTTAGGATTTGTTTGTCCAAGCTCTGTAGCTAGTTGTTTTCATTATTCAACTTCTACTCGATTTAGACCACGCAAGATCCACCAGTTAAGCTGCAAGTTAAGGAATAGTCACTCTAATGCTTTACAGATGCGATCGCTATTAATCGATGGTTGCAGTGAGTGAATACTGACTAAGCTGAAAGATCTTTGACTTAGCCTCCACCTTGCAGAATCGACATCGAAAATCACATCCGCTCTTAACTGGTGGATCTTGCGTGGTGAAATTTAGATAAAAGTTTGAGAATAAGGATAGTGAATTATTAGTTAAAGCTAAAACCTATGTCACAATGCTATAATTTTGACATTGATGTAATTTAGTGAGTTAAGTTAGCGTGAGTAGTCATCCTCTTCTCAAAGTTGAAATATCTCAATTGAGTATTGCCGAGCGGATTCAACTCGCAGAAGATTTATGGGATAGTATTCTGGATAGACAAGATGAAGTCGAATTAGACAAGGCACAACAACAGGAACTCGATCGAAGATTGGAACAACATCGCCAAGATTCTAGCACTGGCTCTAGTTGGGAAATAGTCAAACAGCGATTAGGCGTTTCCCAATGAATTACAGGTTGATTATCCGTCCAGAAGCAGAATTGGATTTGGAAGATGCTTTTACATGGTATGAGTCACAAGAGACTGGTTTAGGTTCTGAATTTGTACGGGCGATTGATAGTTGTGTATCTACCATCGGTCGTAATCCGCTTGCCTATCGGCTTATCTACCAGCAAGCTCGCCGCGCTTTAGTCAGACGTTTTCCTTATTGTCTGTTTTATATTGTTGAAGAAGATACAGTCTTTGTGATTGCTTGCTTTCACAGCAAACGAAATCCCAATGATTGGCAAGATAGATTAAATAAATAGCCCTCATGAATTGCCCCTGGGTCAGGTTTAAGCCCATTCGTGACACTACAAAACATTTGTCCCGATCGAGTGCCCTAGTTACCACTCACTAGAGATCGGCGATGAGAGCAAATGACTTGGCTACACGCCCAGCCCAAATGTTTCAGATTCGACAGATCGATGAGTAACATACTCCGTCACCACAGGCTGCAAAGAGAATAACCCGTCTGTTTTTTCGACGATCGATCGCCGCATCAATGAGTTTAGTTGTTTGGGTACGCTCTGCTCGGAGGTAAGACCGACAATACTTCCACGAATTTTGGCCATCGATACTGGCTCGTGATGAATTGCCAACCAAAACAAGACTTGCTGTTCGGCGATGGATAACCGCTCGAACTGTCGATCGAGCAGATTGCTAATGTCTGTAAATCCCAAAATTCCGCAGTCGAGATCGGCGACAACCTCGGCGATGCTGCCATCGAACAGTTCTTGGGTAGCTGCTGCCACCAGCTTCAATATCAGCGGGTTGCCGCCATAGTGATGGATTAGCTGCTGCCATTGAGCTTCTGAACCTATAAATTCGCCTTTTTGGTCAAAGATGGCGCGTCCATCTGCGGGGGTGAGTCCCGTCAAAGATAGCGCGGCGCAAGTGCCCTGTCTCCCTTCCATCACTGCGATCTCGCTGGGCTGTTCGCGACTGGTGAATAATAAGCAACTTTGGTGAGGAGTTTCGCCGATCGTTTTGAGCAATTGTCCATACCCTTCATAGCCCGCTTTCCATTGTCCCACCCGTTCGCTGTGCAAAACGATCTCGACATTATCCAGCATCAACAGACACCGACGCGATCGCAGATATTGCATCAACTTAAAGAACTTTTCATCGAGCGTGGGGGGAATCACCGGATCTTCACCATAGAGCGGCATCAGGAATTTCAGCAGACTCGATAGCAGCTCTGCCAAGGGTGGTGCGTGGGCAAGACTGCGCCACACGATAATCTCAAACTCGGATGACATTTGGATCGCAGCCTGGATCGCGATCGAACTTTTGCCAATTCCACCCATTCCCAGTACTCCAGCCACGCGACAGCGATTGCAAACAATCCACTGCCACAGTTGCGCCAGTTCTCGCTCGCGCCCGTAGAACACCGCTGTATCGATCGCACTATCCCAATCCCGGTGAGTATTTACCCCTCGGCGATCTGATTCTCCACCCGTAGCAATCGCCGATATATGGTCTGCCTTGGTTAATTCCAGCCCAAACGCCCCAAATAGGTACTCTAACGACTGCCGATCGACTCCCAATTCGCGCTTGAGCACCCGATAGAGTGTATTGAGTGAAAGTCCCGTGCGCTCGCTCAAGTCTTCTTGTGTCAAATGCTTGCCCCAAATTTGGTCGGATTCTGCTTGCTGTTTGGCTATTTGAAATCGTTGCCATCCTTGCGGCGATAAGACGATGCCTCGTTCCCGCCCGATGCAACTACTACCGTTGCTAGACTTGGAAAGCTTGGAATTATTCATCAGCAGTTCACTATTAATAAAGGGCACAAGCGAATCTGTTCTGGCGGTTCTAGTTTAGCGGCACCAGAAGATTCACTGTTTACATCAAGATCGATCGTCAGGTTATGCTCGTTTCTCTACCACGATCGTTAGATGAGCGACCATCGCCCCGATCGATCCCACAGCAGCCAGAATCGGGAAGAAAGCTGCACTGATGGCACCACCAACCACACCAACAGTTAAGGGGATTTCAATTAATATATGCCCCTCTTCATTTTTGAGAATAATCCGCCGAATATTACCTTGGTGAATCAGTTCCTTGATTTTGGCACCGAGGGCATCACCCTTAATACTAAATTCTTCTACGCCAATCTTTTCTGTTTTTACTTCATGCTCCCCAGTTACTAATTCGGATTGAATTGTTTCGACGTTTTCTTGAAAGTTGTCGTTTGGTGCGCTCATGTTATGAATTAATATGATTATTTAGCTTGAAAAGTAGATGATTAGATCGAAAAAGG
>NZ_JANPGM010000212.1:0-1939 GCF_031423935.1 Chamaesiphon sp. VAR_69_metabat_338 | reverse complement strand
CGTCTGGTTGTCGAAGATAAAATTATCACTTTTTATCGGCTAGATAATGGCGTAAGGTTATCGCCTTTAGAGGAGTTAAATATTGCCCTACAACAGCAGATCGAACAAACCGGAGCAGAAGCGCAGCGCGCAGATCGTGAGTCGCAACGCGCTGAAGCAGCAGCGCAACGCGCTGAAGTAGAAGCCCAACGCGCTGAAGCAGAATCTCAACGCGCTGAAGCAGAATCTCAACGCGCTGAAGCAGAATCTCAACGTGCAGATCGAGAGACGCAACGATCGCAAGAGCTAGAAGCACAGCTAGAATTATATCGGCAGCAATTGGGCGAATTACCACCAAGTTAGTATTAAGTTGCTAACGATAGAAGTATTAGTTGCTTAGAGAATTTTTGCTGGAATTGCTCTCTCGATCGATATCAACTAGAGTTCTGAAGATAAACAATCGAGTAAATAAATTTTTCATACTTAAAGTATCCAAAACAATCCACCAAGATACTAGGATCTAATCGGTGTAAATCCTGTCACTAACCATTTGAGTAAACATGAACCAAGATCGCGACGCAATTTTAGCCACTATTCCATCGCCTTGCTTCGTACTAGAAGAAGAACTGCTAGCCCGAAATCTCGCCATATTCGATCGAGTCCAAGCCGCAGTTCCGATTCGGATCATGCTCGCGCTCAAAGGCTACGCACTGTTTCATAGCTTCCCGCAGATTCGTACCACCCTCAAGGGGGCTTCGGCTAGCTCGCTGTGGGAAGCCAGATTAGCCGCAGAAGAATTTGGTACCGAGGTGCATGTTTATTCGCCAGCTTATCGGGATGAAGATGTACCGGAGATTCTACCCCTCGCATCCCACATGACCTTTAATTCGATCGGTCAGTGGGAGCGATTTCGCGATCGGGTTGCCGCCCATACGCCTAACAAACCTTCGGCAGGACTGCGGATCAATCCCGAGTATTCACCAGTCCAAACCGCGCTCTACAATCCCTGTCAGCCCTCGACTCGGTTGGGAGTTTCCGCCGCATATTTGGGAGATAGTTTACCGGCAGGAATAGACGGATTTTTATCGCATAATTTATGCGAGAGCGATTCATTTGCTTTGGAAAAAACGATCGCGAATATCGAGCGATTATTTGGCAAGTTTTTACCACAACTCAAATGGTTGAATTTTGGTGGCGGCCATTTGATGACCCGCAAAGATTACGATGTCGAACATGCGATCGCGGTGCTCAATGCTTTCCACGATCGCCATCCGCACATTCAATTATGGATGGAACCAGGTTCGGCGATCGTCTGGGAAACCGGATTTTTGACCGGCAAAATCTTGGATCTAATTCCGACAGATGAAGTGGTAAATGTAATGTTAGACCTATCATTTACCGCCCACATGCCCGACTGTCTCGAAATGCCTTATAAGCCCGTAATTCGCGGCGCACGAGAGCCAGAAGCTGGCGATACTCGTTATCGGATGGGCGGCTCTAGTTGTCTGGCTGGTGACTTTTTAGGCGATTATGCGTTCGATCGCAACTTAGCCATCGGCGATCGACTGATCTTTGAAGATATGATGCACTATACAATGGTCAAATCTTCGATGTTTAATGGTGTCATGCATCCCGCGATCGGCCATATCGATAAAGAAAATAACTTCACGCTCTGGCGAGAATTTGGGTACGAGGATTATCGATCGAGATTGGGTTAATTCACCTGGTGCAGCAGTTTCAATATTCTATTGCTTAGTTCAGATCCAGGGTACCCACGAGGGGCACCCCTACACAATTAACCTGTAGGGGTGCCCCTCGTGGCAGTGGTGTCAACTTAAACATTATGACTCACCCCAAATCAGAGTAGAAAGAGCATCTCGCTCTCGATGTCTGGTGCGTTCAGACTTGAGGACACCTAAAATTTTAGCGTTAGTGCTCAAGTATTCAACGACATCAGCAT
>NZ_JANPGM010000211.1:0-4562 GCF_031423935.1 Chamaesiphon sp. VAR_69_metabat_338 | reverse complement strand
GATCTTGGGTGTATTTTTGCAGTTTGGCTGAGATGTTGTCAGGGATTTGCAGGTAATAATTACTAATCTTCTGGGGATAATTAGTGCTGGCACCATCGAGTAATTGGCGATCGCGCAAGGGGACTTGAGACACTACTGTATAAGTCAAACCTTGATGCAACCCCACTGGCGATCTCATCAAACCTTCCGGATCTAGGGCAATTTCTGGTGTGGGAAAATATAATTCATTAACCGCAGATAAACCTGGAATAATATTGGGCAACTCATCCAAGGCCGTATAACTTTGAATCACCTGTTTGGTGCGGAGTTTATTTGTAGGTGCAGGAAAGATGAATTTATAATCCCATTCTGGACGCCGGACTTTAGTAGTCTTAGCGTTGCGGGAAATTTCCCAGCCTTGTCCGGTATAACGATCGAAAGCCAATGCTCGCCAAAATCCTGGAGCTTGGGCGCGCACGCGCATCACTAGTTTGGGTTTCATCACCCCACGGAGATTTTGATCGATTTGCGAATTAAATCCGTAATAAAAATTCTCGTCTAATTTGCCATCACTTTTACCATCGCCGCCTTCACCATCGATTTGGCGACCTTGGCCGCTGCCAGCTTTGCCCTTGTTTTGATATCCAGGCGCGATCGTTCTTTGCGGATCGAATTTTTGTCGTTCGTATTGAATCGGCGCACTGACAGGAAGCGAACCCTGATAGCTAGAAAAACGTGGCATCAGGGCAAATACGATTAAACCGATTGTGATGACTAACCCTAATAGTTTTCCCAATTGCAACCACGGGATGCCAACCTTATCGACCTGGGCGGATCTACCGATTGTCAGTGGTGCCAAATTCAGCCGCGATCGATAATCTAGAAATAGTACCGGAATCGCGATCGCCAGAAATAGTAATAACAGCGGTGCAAACGCGAGCGTCTGACTGAGCGTACCCGCAACGCCAATCAGAATTAACCCGATCGTCATCGAGTAGCCCAAATCCTTGCGGCGGGGCAGATCGAAGGTATGAATCGCCTGCACCTGCACCAATAATTCGGCCAATACTAACCGTGTATCGTTGATACTGCCGAGTAGATGGACGATAAAGTAAGCCAACGCGCCCAACATCGCTAAGGCGAGGCCGAATTTCATGCCGATATTGCGATCGTGACGATGGTACCAACTCCAAGTCGCACCCATAATACTGACCGGAATTGCCCACAAACTGAGCTGTGTTTCCGCTGCCACATCGGTCGCGATAATGCCGACGACGACCATCGACTGTACTAATATGCGCAGGAGTACTGAATCCTCTGGCACAGTCTGAGGGCGCAAGGCCATCTGCTGTTGAATTTTTGCCAAGACTGAGCTTGGTGGTTGTGGCAAGGATATGGGCACGATCGAATTATAAATAGCAACGAGATCTACCCACCCGCCACAGATTAGTTAGCGATCGTCACGATCCGCTGGCACTGCTGCACCAAAATTTTCTGAGGATGAAGTGGGGAGATTAGGCTTAGGGTGCCCAGATTCGTCCTCAGTTGTTTCATACTCTTCAAGTTTCGTTTCCCACGGAAATAGTGGTGGACGTTGCCGGATTTTGGCATCGAGTTGTTTTTGAACTAGTAATGGTAATCGATCTTCCACAGTGGGCACTCTCAAATTGATTTAGATATTGGTCGAGCTGATGTCAACCCCAGGTAATGCACTTTAAACTGGTTAAATCTTCCTCTTAGTTTGAATATACACCACAGCTAGCTCTAGATCGGGACAGTTCGCGGTGGAAACTGGTGTTAAATTTGTCCTGTTTTGGTTAGCATATGAGTGTTAGCGACAAGTCTGGCTCCTAGCTGCGGCGATCGGGTAAGTAGCCTCGATACTTCAAGTTGATTCATTCTAACACTGCCTAGTTAAGGCTCTTTCAATCATTTATTTTTTGAAACTATTGCGCGCATGTCACTAAAATCTGTTGGGGCGGAATCTCATCTACGCATTCCCTTAGGTGCTTTGCGGAGCGTACATCATATCGCGCTGAATGTGGCAGATATGCAAGCCTCGCGCCACTTCTACGGCACGATTTTGGGATTGCACGAACTCGCAGGCAACGAGATTCCCTCTAGTCTGCGCGAATTAGTCGCACTGGGTCGGGTGGCCAATTTTCGGATTCCAGATGGGACGGTGCTCGATTTATTTGCCGAGCCAGAGTTATCGCCTCCAGCCGCAGATCCGACCGTGCAATTTACGCGAGCCAATCATTTAGCTTTTGATATCGCACCCGATTTATTTGACTTATCCGTGCAAATTTTGCACGCTCATCAGGTCAAAATTGAGGGGGAAGTCGTCACTCGATCGACCGGACGCGGCATCTACTGTTACGATCCCGATGGTTTGATGGTGGAAATCCGTTGCGATCGAGACATCAAATAGCGATCCTAAGTGAGGAGCTGAGACTCGCTTTGGGCATGAATCACTGTTCCTAAAGAGCGATGTTGTCAGCATTTCTCCATGACTGACAAATGTAGCAGGTAATTTTGGAGCTTAGACCAGGAAAAACTCGTGGAAATAAATCCAATGTAACAATCGGGGCGTAATAGTAGGTAAAAAGGCCGATCGACTCCAAAAATTTCGACAACAGGGGGGTAAAGTGGGATGACATTAAGATCGATTAGATGTCCATATTTACGCTCTAGCTCTAATCGCAAATCTCGATCGTGATGTGTCCCGTCGGAGAAGGCCAATAGATGGAATTTGGGAGCGCGAAGTAGATCGTAAAGATTGGCACCATCTACCAGAAAATAAGGCATTCTATCGCCAGCTTTGACTGCGAACTCTGTATCTCCTTGATGTTCGCTCAAAGAACTGTCGTGGTAGTTGAGTCCGATTTGAGAAATGGCCGGAAACAAGAATTCTTTAGCCGCACCAAATTGGGTGATAAAACTAGCCAGACTCGGTAAGATTTTATCGCGTAGAAACCGGAAATACCACTGGTTGCCAGCGGCAAATTCAAAAGCCCGATCGGTCGTCTGTAACAGGTGATTTGCATTAGCCAAACGTTCCTCGTTGTAACTTGCGAGCAGATCTTCACCAGCATCATTTTTCAATACTAAGGCGAGCTTCCAAGCCAGATTATAAGCATCCTGAATACCCGTATTCATGCCCTGACCGCCCGCAGGCGTATGCATGTGAGCGGCATCCCCAGCCAGAAAGCATCGATCGAGGGAGAATGCTTCAGCGCGACGAGTGTGTACTTTGTAAGTCGAGAACCAGCGGACAGTGCCAATCGCTGGGGCTTGTGGCACCAATTGCTTGAGTTTAGTTTCGACTTCATCAAAAGTGACTGCTAGATCGTCCGCTAGAGCCGCGACTCGATCGTTGTATTCAGGTAAGTTGCCAATTAACCGCCAGTGTTTTTCGCCGGACATGGGCAGCATTAGCAAAAATGCATCTTGTCCCAACTGGGCATAAAATGTTGATTCATCCGCCGGCAAATCCAGTTCCACATCTGCGACATAAAACAGGCGTGGGTAAGTAGAACCTTCAAACTTCAGATCGAGTAGATGCCGAGTTGGACTGCTCGCACCATCACAGCCCACTAGATACTGGGCTTCAAGAGTTTGTGTTTCACCATTTACCGTTTTAATGACTGCTGTCACACCATCTGCATTTTGGGTTAGGCTCTCTAGTTCGGTTTGCCACTGAACTGCTTTAGCGTGATGTTGGAGATACTCATTCAGCAGCCGCTCGTTTTTGCTTTGCTCAAAAATGAGGAGAAACGGAAACGGACTCAGCCGCCCGCCAAAGTCAGAAAAATCCAGGCGGGCACTAACTTTCCCATCATGCATCAGCACCGTTTTCTGGACGATCTCGCCACCAGCAACGGCGGTTTGTGCCAAACCTACTTGGTCGTAAATTTCCATCGTGCGTGCATGAACGACTAGAGCCTTTGACAAGTCGGTGATGCCTGCTTTCTTGTCAAAGATCTGAAAGTCGATGCCGTAACGAATCAACTGGACAGCCAAGGATAATCCGGTTGGACCTGCGCCCACAATAATTACGTCAGTTCTGGTTACTGTTGTCATATTTGTTTTACTCCATCAAGGTATTAGGCTTGATTCTTCCTCCCCTAACTGTTGTTGAGAAGTCGATCGCATTTTGCATGGCGATCTCTTACTAAACTAAACTATACAGTTTAGTTTAGTAACTTCATGCTAAACTATACAGCTTAGTAATGTCAAGTTTGCAAATATCCAGCTTCAATCCACATGTCTCTAAAAGAACCGCGTCAACTCTCCCTAGAAAAAGCTGAAGCGATCTTAGCGGGTGGAATGCAGGAGTTCCTGAAACATGGCTATGCGGGGACGAGTATGGATCGGATCGCGATGGCTGCGGGGGTGTCGAAAGCGACTGTTTATAGTCATTTTCAAGATAAAGAAGGCTTATTTACCGCGCTAATCGAACAGTTAGTCACAGGCAAATTTAGATCGCTCTTCGAGCTTAGTTCGTCAGGATTAGTCCCCACACCCAGAATTTTCTTGAGCGAGTTAGCAAATCGAGTCCTCGATACGAGCGTGAATGAGCC
>NZ_JANPGM010000210.1:0-16701 GCF_031423935.1 Chamaesiphon sp. VAR_69_metabat_338 | reverse complement strand
CGTAATTTTTGAGGCGCGTCCCGATGCCGTAATTCAGATTGCTAGTTTGGCCATTAAATCGGGCAATGGGGTGATTCTCAAAGGTGGCAAAGAAGCGATCGAATCTTGTACGGCATTAGTCAAAGCAATTAAGGCGGGATTGGCCAACTCAGCAGTAGATCCCGATGTGATTCAGCTATTAACTACCCGCGAGGAAACTAACGAACTTTTGAAATTGGATCGCGATGTCGATCTGATTATCCCGCGCGGTTCTAATGAATTTGTCAAATACGTCCAGGACAATACCCGCATTCCCGTATTGGGACATGCCGACGGGATTTGTCATCTATATATCGATCGCGAGGCGGATTTTGACAAAGCGATCGCGATTACGATCGATGCCAAAATTCAATATCCCGCTGCCTGCAACGCGATCGAAACCCTATTGATCGATAGCTCGATCGCTAGTAAATTTTTACCAATAATTATCGAGAAGCTTCAGGAGCAAGGCGTCGAAATTCGCCTCAGCGACCTCGGACACCAAATTTTGGATAACGAACTACACCTGACTGTCGATTTAGCGATCGCGACTGACTGGGCGACAGAATATAGCGATCTAATTATCGCGATCCAAATCGTCCCCGATCTGGAAGGGGCAATTAGCCATATCAATAGCTACGGTTCGCGGCACACGGATAGTATCATCACCGAAAATCCGGCTACTGCTAAATTATTTATCGATCGAGTCGATGCGGCCAATGTCTTCCACAATTGCTCGACCCGTTTTTCCGATGGTTTTCGCTACGGCTTCGGGGCAGAAGTCGGCATCAGTACCCAAAAGATGCCCCCACGCGGGCCAGTCGGTTTAGAAGGATTGGTAACGTACAAATATCAACTCAGTGGCAACGGACATATCGCAGCTACCTATACCGGCGAGAATGCCAAACCATTCACACATCGAGATTTATAATCTCTCACGATCTCGATCGATGAAAACGATTTGACAGGTATAGATCTGTAGGGGCGGGTTTATGCAGTGGTGTCAACTTAACGATGTTGGCAACGAGATTACGTCATTATAGCCACTGTCCCGATCGTCGTTACCACGAGAGAATGCGGCTTTGAGCACCTACAATTTCCTTAAGTTGACACCCATGGGGTTTATGTAGCTAGCTACGGAAAAACAAATTGACTCCGAACAAACCCGCCCTCTCCCCACCAATAACTCCGAACAAACCCGCCCTTACCAGCAAATGATAAAAAGGGGTCGATCTAATTAAAGATCGACCCCTTTCATTTGGGAATCAATACAGCAGTTACTATTGAAGAACCAAAGTAACATTGGCGTTTTGTAGACCACCACGTTGTTGAACTTCAGATAGAGTTTTGTTGACTGCGTACTTTTGGTTGATCGAGTTGATCAACTCAGTTTGGTTGTGCTTTTTGGCGACGCCCCAGAGATCGGCAATAAGGTCGAAAGAACCATCAGCATTGCGAGACCAACCGAGATCGTACTCACCTTCTAAGATGGCGACGATATCAGCCCGAACGCGTTGACCTTGGTAGCCGCGCAGATCGGTTTCAGTCTTGACGTTGATACCGAGATCGCGCAAAGAAGTTTTGAGGATTTCAGCGTCAGTGATTTTGGTACGGAGAGTGCTAAAGTGAGACATATCGGTTTCCTCCAATAAAAGTGAGTTAGGCGAAACGACAACTTGAACTGTTACGGCAATCGATCGATTGTGTCATTCGATCGAAATCTGGTCTCCTTGCTAGTTTCGATAGGTTTAGTATTCCCCAATCGAATTAACTAGCACCTTAACTCCGAATAAATCGGAGCAAGCTTTTAAAACTCCAGTCGGTGATATTCAGCGACTGAGGCAGCGGCGGGACGCGCTCGCTGTCTTGCCCAATCTCGCAAAGCAGTTACCTGCTCTGTCATTGTCCGCGAGAGGGGCAGAGTAGCCTTAATGGCGGCGATAATATCGAGTTGCGTAAACTCTCGGTTCTGCGCAAAGGCATCGTACATCGCGGCGATTAAAGCTTGTTCTATTTCAGCACCCGAGAATCCATCGGCAACTTTAGCTAGTTGCGACAGGTCGAAGCGTTCTAAATCTCGCTTGCGCTTACTTAAGTGAATACTAAATACGGCTTCCCGTTCGGATTGCGTTGGCAGATCGACGAAGAAGATTTCATCGAAGCGACCTTTGCGGAGGAATTCACCTGGCAGTCGTTCGACGCGGTTGGCAGTAGCCATTACGAAGATCGGCGAGGTTTTTTCCTGCATCCAAGTGAGGAATGAGCCAAAGATTCGGCTGGATGTACCACCATCGGAGTCACCCGATCCGGCTGTACCGGCGAATGCTTTATCGAGTTCGTCGATAAATAGAATTGCTGGCGAAATTGATTCGGCAGTTTTGAGAGCACCACGGAGATTTGCTTCCGATCGACCGACCATCGAGCCGTCATAGACGCGACCCATGTCCAGTCTGAGCAAGGGCAATCCCCACAGTCGAGACGTGGTTTTGGCAATCAGGGATTTACCGCAACCAGGTACGCCGAGAATCAGCATCCCTTTAGGTTGGGGCAGACCATACGTGCGCGCTCGTTCGGTGAAGGCACCGGAACGCTGTACCAGCCAGCCTTTGAGTTCTTCTAGTCCACCGACAGAATCGATTGTTTCGTCTTCTTCGATGAATTCGAGAATCCCATTGCGACGGATCAGTTGCTTCTTCTCCGACAAGATTACGTCTACTTCGGCTTCGGTAATTTTGCCGCGCTTGACGTAGGCTTTGCGGTAGACTTTCTCGGCTTCATCCTTGGTGAGTCCAAGTGAAGCTTTGAGGAGTTTTTCGCGACCCTCGTTGGAGATCCGATTTTGGCGCGTGCTATCTAGTTGGTGAGACAACACTCGATCGAGTGAGGCCAGATCTGGCAGTGCAAAGTCAATTACGACTACTTCCTTTTCTAGCTCGATCGGTACCTGCTGGACGGGGGACATCAGAATAATTGTTTTCTGCGTACCTTGGAAGCTGGCGATCGCATCGCGCAGCCACCGCGTCACTGCTGCCGAATCTTTAAAAGGGTGTAAATCCTTGAAGATAAAAATTGCTGGCTCTTTGTGCCGAGTCGTCCACTCGATCGCGGCTTCCGGCGAAATCGTGTTGTGCTGGGTCGTACGGGCTTGTCCGTGCTCCACCATCCCATGAGTCAACGTCCAGACGTATAACTTGCGAGGTTGCTGCTTCATCTGAGCGATTTTAGCAACTTCCTTTTCGGCCCGATCCTCCTCGGCGGTGACGAGATAGATAAGGGGATATTGAGCTTGAATTAGAATATTTAGCTCTTCTTGCATGAATATCTATCCTCGAAAGATGGTGACTACCCTAACATCTAGTTACTGGAAATTAGTATCGAGAAGTTTTACCTGACGACTCAGTCCGCACGTCCGTTATCCAACGACGGCTAGATCTTGCTGCGTTTGAGAGTGACGAGAGACACCTACTTTGTCCGTCTGGATCGATTGCTCATCGCTTAACAATCCTGGCTGTTGGCCGAGAGCAACCATTTCCCCGTCCCTAATCACGACCGGATGCTCGCATTCAGGACAATTGTAGATTTGGTGCGTCGAACCGTGTAGTTCTACCCCGTCAACCGCTTCGGAGTGATTGAGATAAAATTCCACAGCCTTTTCGACGATGTTGGACATTGAATCAGCAGCTACTGCCGATCGAATCTTCAACTGACGATGTAGTTGTTGCGGCAGGTACAAAGTGACCTTTTGCTTGTCTTCCATACGATTCTCAACTGCTTTACCCGGGTATACAACTACTTTAATCGGTTAACTTTTGACTGTCAAGCTGGTAAAACGTTTTAGCGTCACATCTTAACATTTGTTCATAATCGGGATGTTAAGTCGATCGAAGGCAATGGATGAACTCCAAGGGCAAACGGTCGGGATCGGCGATGAAAGCCACTTCATAGACCTTATCTCCGATACTTTGTTGAGCTGGCGCAAGTAAAATTGTTGGTGCGGGGAGATTAGCCGATTGTAAAGATATGGTAAATTCCGCCAGCCAAGTCGTCAAATTTGCAGTCGCATCAGTTAAGTCGAAAGAGAGATGATAATAACCGACATAATGTTCGTCGCCAAAAGCATCTGGAGCTGGTTTTGGTTCGGGAATTTGGATCAGTTCGATCCGACCGCCGAGTCCCGTCATCCAGCAAGCCAGAGTATAGCCAGTCGTAAATCGATCGCTAATTTCAAAGCCCAAACATTCGTAAAAAGCGATCGATCGATGAATGTCAGCGGTGCGGATCGAGATGTGGTGCAACATCAGTTGGGAGTTGGGAGTTGGGAGTTGAGAGTTGGGAGTTGCGTCTCTCGCCCGCCTTTGTTCCCCGACGGTTTGCGGATGCGCTCGTCACGGAGGTTTCCTCCAGGTTTAGCGCACCAAGCAGCGGCGCATCGAACGGGAGGGAACCTCCCGTTTGTGTGCGACAAGACAGCGACTTAGATTCTCCACGGGAGAGGCTACGCCAACGCGCGGAGGTTCCCGACCCATGGCTTTCAGTCAAGACAGAGAGACAAGACAGGGAATTGGGAGTTAAAAGACTAAAATGCCTACTTTATGAATTGCGTTTTAGTCTTTAATTGGCATTGGATAGAGTCGAATTATTGATCCGAACTCCCAACTCCTAACTCCCAACTCTAAGGAGACATCCGAAAATAAGGATACTGAATCGGAATTCCCGGCTCTTTTTCGAGATCGAAATTAATGACTTTCCAACAGGGGGATGTGGTGGGTTCGGGACTAAATTCTACAGGCAGCCCAAACAGCCGTGGCATTGTCGTGGCTGCATCGGTCGCGCCGAGCCATTGGTGATTGCGGTGCTCCTTGCTGGCAGTTTCACCCACGAGATAGCTGCCGATCAAGTCTCGATAGCGTTCGGCCACGATCACCTTGGTAGCGCGATAGCCTTGAGTGTAGAGCTTGTCCAAAGCATCGTGAATCTCGAACCGAATCCCGTCAGGATGAGTGTGTTGGCGATACCATTCACCCTCCCACAGACACCAATGGCGACTGGACTGGAGATGTACCAGCTCGCCCGTGTGCGGATCGGCTTCAAAAGCCCCATGTCGAGAGCATAGATATGTATCGGTGAGTGTCAAGGCGGAGATGGTTTGCCGACAATGGGGACACTGAATCTCTGGACCGAAAATGGGGTACTGAAGAGCAAAGTTCATGTCAAAAGCGCATCGGGTGAGATGCCCATGCGGGATGAGGAAAGAAGAGTAACGGGCTTTGGATCTCTTTAATTGCATTATACTTTATGCTTCCTCGTTGGCGCAGTCTCGATCGAGGAGATCGGACGTTCTCAGACGATTCAGATGTCGGGACAATAACGATCCGATCGTTTTTGACTATTTGTGGGAATGCTAATTTTAGATTCAGTATATCTATTAACACAGAATCGGCTGTGCCGAGCGGCAATGTGTCGTTAGCACGAGTAGTACTGTCTAGTAGCAACTGTCTCGCTCCGACAACGGGGCAGCCGATCCTCATATCTTAAGGATTCAAAATATGATTTGAGTGAATGTTCGCCAACAAAGGTGATATTAACGATCTTCAGCCTCAACTCAGGAATTAAAACTGCTAATAATTAGTAAATTCTCTGATTGATATATCGATCGATTAATTTGGGTAAAATAGAATAGAGCCGATTACTACTATTTGAATAGTAATCGCTCGTTATTTGTGATTTTATCCAGATCGTTATCTATTAAAACTATGATGCGTGCTCCAAACTGCGTCAGCGTTTGACAGCTTGCATTTATCTTTGAGAGGTACTGCTTCATCGCACAGCAGATCGATGGCAATGGTATGCTATTACCTAGCAGCTTTGTCGATCGGATTTAACTGCATTAAGTCTGGTTATGATTCAACCGATCGTCAAATGGTCGATCTTAACTCGGACTTGGATTGAGATATAAAAATATCTGTTTAGGAACAGGAAAATGGACGACAACAAGCAGCAAATTATTCACTACTTCATTGAAGAAGCACAAGAACATCTAGAGACAGTAGAGCAAGGATTACTAGACCTAGCAGAAGTGATTTCAGACGCAGAACGTGTCAATGAAATGTTTCGCGCCGCCCACTCGATTAAAGGCGGAGCTGCGATGCTAGGGTTTGAAGGCATTCAAGCCACCGCTCACAAGTTAGAAGACTGCTTTAAGATCTTACGGGATCATCCCGTCCACATCGACCAAAAATTAGAAACGCTATTTCTTAAGGGTTACGATGCGCTCAAAGCATTAGTAGAAGAACTGGCCACTTCGCCAACAATGAGTTTGCGTCCCGAATTTGTGGATGAGATCTTGTCTGGCTCGGCGGCCAATTTTGTGGCGTTGCAAGAGTATCTCGAAGAAATGCTCAATTCCAACACTCACGATACAATTACCCGCGAAGCTCCAGTTGTCGCTGCTGCTACCGTTGGTGGTGGTACGGCTGTGATGGCACCGCCGATCGATATTGTCGCTACCGTTACGACTGCGCTCCAACAAATGTTGGTATTGTTCAAACAAGGCGATAGTCCCACCAGTCGCCAACAATTAGGCGGCATCGCCGAATCATTGGCTAAGGTAGACGCAAATGCCCCGAACTGGCAAGCTTTGGTTAGAGCTACCACTCAAGCGATCGCCAATCCGCATAATACTTACAATGCTGTCGCGCCGCTAGTCATCCGCGAATTAAAGCAGGCTGGAGACTTACTTGCGGCTACTCGCGATCGCGATATTACCATTTCGGTACCGCTCCAGCAGGCGACTACTACTGCGGCTCCCGTCGCACCTGTCGCACCTGTCGCGCCAACCGCCGCAGCTCAAATTACCATTCCAGTCGATGTTCGCGGTGCCGCTCAAGGGATCTTACAAAACTTCAGTCGCCAACAAGTGACAGAATTAGTCGTATTACTCCACCGCGTCATCTCCAACTCTAAGCAAAATTAGTTGCACCCAAATCTGGGGGCACATCTTGCCAGCGGCCATCACCCACGGCGCGAATTGCTTCGGCGAGTTTAACTTCGCCAGTGTACAGCGCGCGACCGACAATCGCACCCGTGACGCCGAGCGTGCCCAACGAGAGCAGACTGAGTAAGTCCTGTAAAGAACTTACCCCCCCAGATGCAATTACGGGGATCTCGATCCCACTCGCTAATTCTCGTAGTGCCGCGATGTTTGGCCCTGCCAGCGTACCATCGCGGTGGATATCGGTATAAATAATCGCTGCCGCGCCCATTTGCGCCATTTGTTTGGCCAAATCGGTGGCGGATACTGTCGAAGTCTCCACCCAGCCTTTGGTGGCAACTTTGCCATCGCGAGCGTCGATCCCGACGACGATTTGGTGTGGATATTTCTGGCACAAATCCTGAACCAGTTGCGGCTGTTCGACAGCTACCGTACCCAAAATTACTCGATCGATTCCCAAATTTAACAACTGACGAACGCTCGCTTCCGTTCGCAGTCCGCCACCAACCTGAATCTGCATCGGTTGAGTGGCCGTTGCTTTGACCATTTCGACAATACTGGCGATCGCCTCTAAATTAACTGGCTGCCCTGCTTTGGCACCATCTAAATCTACTAAATGTAATTTAGTCGCGCCTTGTTCTAGCCACGAGCGCGCCATTTCTGCCGGACGATCGTTAAATACCTGCGACTGCGCGTAATCGCCCTGATACAATCGCACGCACTTGCCATCTAAGAGATCGATCGCTGGAAAAATGTCCATAGTTTTAAGAATAGTAAACAAGCTAGCTCGATCGAATTATACGAATAAAGGAGGATCTCTGTCCCCTACCAACCGATCTATTCAAGCTGGCTCTAAGCAAAATCGATTAAACTCTCAGTAACTAATACCCCAATTACTACCTGTTCCTACCGCATTCAAGATCGGTTTTCCTGCCACAAACTTCTCACCCATAGGTAACAATAAGAATATTCAACCCTATGAATTGGAGCATGTATGATTGTTTCTAATTGGCGCAAGGCATTAATGCCGATCGTATTATCAGTGGTTTTACTCGTCACAGGATGTTCGAGTAAAGAACCATCCAAGTATGCCCAAACTCAAAAAGATACAACCGGCCGAAATGCCCCCGCAGCAATTGCCAAGAATGCTGAAGCGGGTAGTCAGTTCAATCAATTTTTCCCGCAAGGTGCTAATGGCTACGCGCGCGTCTTCTCTCAAGAGAAGAAGGGCTTTGCTGAAGCCAAACTGAACAAAGGTGGCAAAAACGTTGCAGTATTGTCGATTAGCGATACTAGCAGTCTCCCTGCTGCAGCCAAAAAATATGAAAAGAGTATTAGCAAACTCAATAACTATCCACTGGTAGACGAACCAGCACTCAAGAGCACTGGTGTCTTAGTTAATAATCGGTTCCAAGTCAAAGTAGCTTCTCGCGATCCGTCTTTTACGGCAGAAGATCGTCAGATGTGGTTGCAAAAGTTTAACTTGGGTGGACTATCTACTCTCAAGTAGTTTAGAAATCTTAAGTGGAGCATTTTTGCTAGTTGCGATTGTTAAATCTGAGGTCGATTCAGCTCGAATAGGTACCCGATCGATATCTTCACTCAAATCGAATTGCGTTGTCACCGCCAAAGCTGAAGTTGCTTGGATGAGGATAGCGCATTCCTACCACTAATTTTGGGCGGATGCGATCTCAATTGTCATTAATTTATTTAGGAGTCATCTGTGAGTAAAGCAATTTTTGAATTAGTAGACGAGTTGCCAACTGGTGGCTTGACTGTCATGTCCTTAAATGCCCTAGATTTCGCAATTCCGGGTCAATGGCAAAACATTGTCGGCTTCGACAATACGATTAAAGTCGTCACCGGTACCGACGACCCTGACTATATCCAAGCGATCGGCGAACGCGCAGTTGCTCTCTATAATGACAAAGGCGAAGGCTATCAAACAGCGATGTGGCTCTACAATACTGTAGATTCAGGTTCGCGATTGCTCGGTGCTGGCGCAATGGCTAATAAAGTCGGCGAGAGCTTCTCGATGCTAGGCTTTTTGGGCAATATTACTCCCAAGGCAGAAACCGCCCAGACGATCGATCTTAGTGTCAAACTAGTCGCCGAAATCGTCGCCTTCTGTCAGATCAATGGCCTCCCTGGCGATAGCGTCGGTGACTTCCTGGCAGCTCTGGGTGATTATGGCGGCGAATCGCTGATGCGGATGGCAGCAATAGTTTGTTTCGATGGCTTAATTCCCTTGGGGCCAGATTTCATCGGCATGGTGATGGATAAAATGGGCGGCATGGCTCCCCACGATCTAGAAAACAATCAAACCTTTAAAGGCATCAAAGACCAAATCCCTGGCGGCGATACTGGCGGACAATTGGGCTTTATCACCGAAAGCTTTGGCAACGTCAGCGGCTGGATGAGTGATTTCGTCAGCTCGCGCGGCTTAACTCCACAAAGTGTGGTGGGTAATCTCCGCAACTTTGTTGAAATCAGCGATGATAAACTCGATTATCTCGGTGCATTCCTCGATGTGAGTACCAATTACTATACTCATACTGGTACCCAAACCTTAGCCAGACGCTTGATCGAACGGGCTGCTGCGGAAATGTAATTCCGATGGCGATCGTGCGGGTAACTCTCGATAGTTGCCCGCGATCGGCTATTTGCATTCCCACCGGAATTTGGTATACTATCAATCTGTGTGTGGCAGCATAGCCAAGTGGTAAGGCAGAGGTCTGCAAAACCTCCATCCCCCAGTTCAAATCTGGGTGCTGCCTCTAGTCGAAACCTCGCGTACAGCGGGGTTTTCGTGTTTCTACCTATATTTAGAACTTTGCCCGATTGGGGTAAGGTTCTTTTTTATTCCGGTACATTGGGGTATGTTCGGGTTAAACGTTGGTGTAAAATCTAGAGCGTCTAGTGTTTTTGCACTATGAATAAGACACCAGCCAGACAGCCCAAGGTTAAGGTATCCAACGGCAGACTTCAGATCGTCTTCACCTACCAGGGCGACCGCAAATATTTATCACTGGGTACGTCGAATTCTAGACGGAATCGCCAAGATGCTGAGACAGTGAGACTGTGGATCGAATCCGATATCACTGCATCTAGATTCGATTCCAGTCGATTCGATCCCAGCCTTGCCAAGTACAAGCGGCGATCTCCCGGTGAGCCAGAGCAGCTACCAACAGAAGACATCACACTGTTGGAATTGTGGGAAAGATTCACCGACTATAAACGCCCTCAACTATTCCAGACGACGATCGCCAAAGATTTCGAGCGGGTGCGGTTGAATCTAAAGAAGTTGCCATTCGATCGAATCGATGAAGCTGTATCAATCCGAGATTACCTCGTTAACAACACATCACCCAACACCACCAAGCGGGTTTTATCTAGGCTGTCAGCGGCTTGTGTTTGGGGGATGGTATCGAAATTAGTGGCTGATAATCCGTTTACTGGAATGTCAGCCGATATCATGCTGGAAAAAAATGATGATGAGCATGACATCAAGGCAGTCACCACCGACGAGCGCGATCGAATCATTCAGCAGTTTATCGATCGGGGTAGCCATTACGCGCTGTTGGTGGAGTTTCTATTTAGAACTGGGTGCCGTCCGTCAGAAGCGATCGCGCTCCAAGTTAAATATATCGGGAAGGACTATCGATCGATCGCATTTTCCCAAGCAATCACCCCTGTGGACTTTACCACTGTAGACATACTTACATTACCTTCTGCATTCGATTGGGTATGGAGGCGGCGGATGTGGCTAAGTTAGTCGGGAATAGTGCTGAGGTTATCTATCAACATTACATGGGTGTCGATCGTAATTTAGTTGCATCAGGATTTTAATTATGACTGAAAGAATCAAAATTGAAAGAATCGAAATCTACGGTATACAAATACCATCTAATGAAACGCTAAACGCAATATTGAGTGAGCTAGAAACGCCAGAAAAGCGGGGGGATTTTATTGACAACAGTAATCAAATTATTGAACACATGAGAAAGTTCTTTAATCCTAATATCCTCGACAACAGTCGATCTGCACGCACGGGCTTACTTCCAATGGAAAACTGTCGTTCTCAATGTAAATTACTTGGTGTTGATTTTCATGCTGTGTGGCACTGCAAAGCGGTTATTGACTGGTTTAGAATCTTGAAATTCGCAATCAACCAGACTTAACAAAGGCTGTTACTAAACATGCAAACAGTTTTAAAAATACAGGTATGTATGTTGATGTTGGTTTGGATTTTCCAGACTTCAATAGATTTCGACAATTTGAACTAGCTTACAACGCATGGAGAAGCTGGCGTGTTGATGCCTATCTAATTTCAGAAAACAATCAGCAAATGAAAAGTCTATTGATACAGTGCGGCGAGATTAATAAAAAGTGGATTAAGAGTATAGAACCTGATGCTGGATTTTGTCGTATTTGCCGATTCTGTTTGTCTGTTTTCAACGTCAAGACAAGTAAAGATAAATGGAAAAGCTGCGGTTCTCCAAAATGCGTGAAAGCTTATTCAGCAGCCACCACAAGAAAAAGTAGTAATCAACCACACGCTCTTAATAAAAAATCAAAAAAACCTGCTAGTCAGTGGGTGAAAGTCGATAACACTCATCGGTGTTGCGCTGGCACATGCGGGAAAAGGAGGCTTGTTGATGTTGAACAAATTTGCAAGAAATTTGCAAGAAGTGTCGCGATGAACCTGCACACTGATAACACTTTCAGGGTTTGGGGAAATCTGTCAGGTCGATCGTTCGTGCGAGTTGTGACTCGTTGACAATTCGGCTATTAGCCGAATACAATTATTGTTAATACTTTAAATTTAAACAGATGGCAACAGAGCAGGTCGCCCGAATAGAGGCAAGAATAGCACCAGAGTTGAAAGCTAAATTTCAGAGGGCTGCTGATATTGAGAACATTACGCTGTGTGAGTTTTTGGTAAAGAGCGCAAGGGAAGCGGCAGATAATACGATTGCTAACCACAAAGTACTCAAGCTCAGTGCAGAGGGTAGCAGAGCTTTTGCTGAGGCTATTCTGAACCCAAAAGAACCAACCCAGAAACTTAAAGATGCGATGAAACGACACCAACAGGTAATCGGTGATGTCTCTTAGTATCGAATTACTAGATAGCAAGAAGCACAATCGATCGACATTCCACTGCGGTGTAGATAGTTTGGATGATTACATCAAGACTAGGGCATCGCAGGAACTCAAGAAGCTGGTATCTACACCTTATGTCCTAACTGACTCACCAGAACGCCAAGTATTAGGGTACTATTGCCTATCTTCTTATTCGATCGCTTCAACCGAACTCGATGAATCCACTGCTAAGAAGTTACCCAGATATCCGCTACTACCCGCGATTATGCTTGGTCGGTTGGCTGTTGATTCAGGGCATCAGGGGAAGGGTTATGGTGATTTGTTGGTAGCGGATGCCCTAAAGCGATCGTTAGAACTATGGAAGCAACTGGCAAGTTTCGCGGTGGTGGTTGATGCTATTGACCAAGGTGCAGCAAGATTTTATCAGCGTCACGGATTCATTGAATTTCCAGACGATCCGTTGAAGTTTTATCTTCCTGTAGCAACGATTGAGAAATCGATTCGATCGAAATAGCCCTCCATCCCCCAGTTCAAATCTGGGTGCTGCCTCTACATCAAAAACCTCCAGTCTAACTGGGGGTTTTTAATTATCTTTTCGCGGTTCGTAATGCTACACGATCGAATCTATTAGAGGCATCCAGATGGATTTATTAAACACATTATTTATTAGTGTCGCAGGTGTAGCTAGTGGGTAAAGAAACCCAACTTTTCCAAAAAAGTCGGGTTTCTGGCGATAATGGTCTATTACCTCTCGGCGCGGCTACGCCAAAGAATCTAAGCTGCCACGATTTCAAATCGAACCTTAATTTCAGCATCAGTTAACATCGTCATAACTGGTTCAACTTGAAACTACACTCTTAATTTAAGTTAGGTCGCCAGACTTTCATCGTCCGATCCCAGCTTGCGGTAATCAAGGCTTGCCCATTCGGTTGAAAGACGATCGATCTGACAGCACTATCATGAGCCTGGATAGTTGAGATCGGTTGCTGCGTGGCGACATCCCAGAGGTTCATCGTGCCATCCATCGAGCCAGAAGCGATCGTTTTACCATCGGGACTAATAGCGACTGCTAGCACCGCCTCCTGATGCCCCAGGAGCGTATCGTGAGTAGATGTACCCAATTGTCGGACTCGAACGGTGCGATCGCTACTACCAGTGACGATCGTCCGCCCATCGCGACCGATCGCCAATGCATGAATCGTCTGTTCGTGAGCATCAATGGTTTTGAGTAATTGTTTGCGCTCCAAATCCCAGAAGCGGATCGTGCGATCGATGCCAGCACTAACCAATATTTTGCCATTGGGCATAAATTGCATCGCCATCACCGACTCTTGATGGCCGTCGAGTGTGTAGATGACTTTGCCCGTTGCCGTATTCCACAAGCGAATGCGCCGATCTGCACTACCACTCGCCAAGATCGTCCCGTCGGGACTAAATTGCACGCTATAAACAAAGCCCTGATGACTATCCAAGCTACTACCATCGGCGCGCAATTCTTGGAGTGAATTAATAATTGATTCTTTGCGGCGGAGTTGGACGCGCCGGTTTTTATCACCGCTAGCAATCTGGCTGCGATTGGGGCTAGCCGCGACTGCATAAATCGCATTATTATTTGAGTAAGTGGCGATCGGTTGTTGGGGCATGGTAAGGTTCCAAACTGCCACTGTACCGCCATCATCACCACTAATTAAGTATTCACCATTATCGAAGATCGCGATCGCATTAATTGGTTTGCGATGCCATGCAAATGTATACTGGCATTCCCACTTAACAGGGCTATTACTTGTTATTGGTGACGACTTAATTAAAGTAGGAGTTGGAGTTTCGATCGACGATCGAATTGGCTCTGGAACGTCAAGAGGTTGACTGGGTGTCTGTACGGAATGCCCGGTTAAAGCATCGATAGCGGCCTGAGCACTGGGATAACGATCGATCGGTCGCGATTGGATGAGTGTATCTAGAATTGTTGCTAATTTTGGCTCGATCGGCTCGGTTAAATGCGATCGCCAGTTCCACTGATTTTGCAAATCGTCGAATAAACTAAATGGTGAAATACCAGTTAGTAAGTTAATGCAAGTTATGCCCAAACTATAAAGATCGCTGGCAGGATACGCGCTACCCCAACCTTGCTCTGGTGCCATAAATTCCGGCGTACCGATTGTCGTCCCTTGCTGTTGTGGTTTTGTCGTCGCAATTTTAGCCGCACCGAAATCAACGAGATATAATTGGCGATTGTCAGCTTGCCGAATGATATTTTCCGGCTTGATATCGCGGTGAATAAATCCTAACTGATGGATATATTCTAGAGTAGGTAAGATTTTTGACAGTAATTCTTCAACTTGTGCAACTGAAAATTTACCATGCGTTTCAAGTTCGGCTTTGAGATTTTGACCGTCGATAAATTCTTGAACTAAATATTGACGGCCATCTGCCGTAATAAAATAGGCCAATAATTTGGGAATATTATGATAATTTAATTGTTCTAATGCGCTAGCTTCTTGAGTAAATAATACCGCCGCTTTATTCTCGGCAGCAGTGCCTGCCACCTGCGGAAAAAACTGCTTAATGACACAAAAAGGTTTTGAGGGTTTGTCCTCGTCGATCGCTTTAAATGTGCGCCCAAAGCCGCCTTGACCGATCGGTTGTACGGCCAAGTAGCGATCGCGCAATCTCAATGTCTGACCACAATTTCGGCAAAAGTTACTCTGTGGCGGGTTTTCCGGTCGCTCGCAACTAGGATTGAGACAGTAACTCATGAAACTTCCCGCATCCTTCCCCGATCGAGCAATTGAGATTTAATCGTTATTAATTAATTATGACTGGTGACGCACCTCATTTGCATTCAGACGGTGCAGATCGCAATTTATTTCCAGTCACCCCGTCTCCCAATCGCCCCCCGATTTCTAAAACATTGCTTAATTCAATGGCTGCAACCATTTTTGCCACCAGAGCTGCAATGGATAATAGAGGATCGGCATCCACAGACCACTCAAGAGCGCGGCGATCGGAATCACCGTGAATCGATCTGCCCAGAGATAGTTCAAGCTGTCAAGGCTAGCTGCTGGCGATTGCTCGATCGCTGTTTGGATCAGATATTGGACTCCCGTAACCGCTTCACTGACCAGAGTCAGCAAGCAAGCTCCAGCACTCACTGATAAAATTGTATCATCTAGATAGCGACGCTTTTGGAGCAGATATGTCAGGACACCGACGATCGTTAGACTCAGCACATGGGTAGGTACGGTACCTAAAGTCGCGGCGATCGGAAAAGTCATGGCATCTTGAATCAAGCCCAGCACGACACCTGCGCCAGCCGCGTGCCAGATCGATCGATGCATACTCCAGGCGATCGTCCACATCACCAGCCAGCTTGGCCCGATGCCCAAAATTTCCATTCCCGGCCAGCGGGTAGGTAAGAGCAGCAGACATAAGCCAACAGAGCCAGTGACGATCGCCGCATTCAGTCCATTCCGCACTAGCGGCGGTAATTTAGCAATATTCATGACGATCGATCTTAATTTTAGGGTAACTTTGCAGGGGGATTGGTCGGGTTAGGGGCTGGCGAAGCTGTTGCTGCTGGTTTAACTGGGTTCTCGACTACGGCTTTGGGATCGTGCGGATGCACTGTCACCCATTCGAGAGCATTGAATGGAGCGGTAAATTCGACGATCGCTTCTGGAGCTGGAGATTTATTGAGATTAGTCTCCACGATTCTACCCACAGACAACCCAGTGGGAAATAATTGACTGACTGCCGATGTGGAGACGACATCGCCTTTTTTAACCGATGGTCGCTTGTCAAAGAACTGCAAGACTGCTCGATCGGTACGAGTGCCTTGGAGGATGCCCAGATTTCGCGTCCGACTGATGAGGACGCCCATCCGATTACTAGGATCGCTCACCAACAGGACGCGACTGGTATGTGGGGAGACAGCGATTACTCGCCCGACTACGCCGCCAGTACCGACGACAATATAGTCGATCGCAATCCCGTCCGCACTACCACGTCCGATCGTCAGTTGCTGCCACCAATTATCCGCACTGCGCATGACGATTGGTGCCAAAATCCCTTTATTCGGCACGGACGCACTATAACTAGTTAATTGCTTGAGTTGCTGATTTTGCTGTTGTAATTCTTGGATTTCGTTTTGAAGCTGTTCGACTCTGGCAGTCTTGAGGTAGTCTAGCTGTCTGGGCGATGACTGAAATGGCTGCAACAGCGCATTATAGACTTCAAATACCAGTGCATTTTGAGATTGCAGTAATAGATACGTAGCACCGATCGCCGTTCCAAATCCGGCTAATTTCAGGGCATTTTTGTCCCACCAGCGGCGCAGAGTAAACATAGTTCGTTGCTTGTTGTTGGTTACTTAATTGGGGATTATTAATTACCTCCGGTACGCGACGCAGACGGAGAAGCAGTCAAGGTGTAAGAGGATGTCTGAAAACTCAATTTTGTTAAGCTCAAACCTTAGAAGATCCCCCTGCTTGGTGCGCTGTCTTGACCCAAACGCACGCTGTAGGCGTTGGCGTTGGCGTAAGCCTGCCGTAGGCACAGCCTCTCCGGAGGAGATACGAAGTGAGACGTGT
>NZ_JANPGM010000209.1:0-2771 GCF_031423935.1 Chamaesiphon sp. VAR_69_metabat_338 | reverse complement strand
AAGGGGGGCTAGGGGGGATCCTCTAGGGTTTCAAAGTAACGAACTTGACTTTTCAAACACCCGCTCTTAGAAGGGAATTTCTTGACGATCGCGGAAGAATTTGCCGCTGAAGTCGGGGGTGGCAGCGGTGGCTAACCAGATGGCGGTATCTGCGCCTTGCTCGGGGGATCGCGATGCCGAGGTACCGCCCATATCGGTGCGCACCCAGCCCGGACACATAGAATAGACCGCAATTTTTTGGGGTTTGAGGGCGGCAGCCAGCATGATGGTGGCACCGTTGAGAGCGAGTTTGGAGAGGGAATAGCTGGGCGACTCGGCAGCTATTCCGGCCAAGGCTCCTAAGCCGCTGGAGCCGTTAATTACCCGCGCTGCTGGGGATTTTGATAAGTGGGGTAAGAAGGCTTGGGTCGTCCGAATTGCACCAAAGGTATTGGTATTCATGGTGCGATCGAGTAATTCCCGATCGATTGTCAGGATATTGACATCTTCATCGGGATAAATGCCAGCGTTATTAATTAACACGTCGAGCTGGGGGAAATGTGTGCCAAAATCTTGGGCGGCACGCTCGATCGATTCATCGTCAGCGACATCTAAAATCAGCGGATGGACGCGATTCTCGTTCCGTTCGCGAAGCGTCTGCCTGCGCAGAGAGGCTCTGCCAACGGATTGTAATTTCTCCAGCGCGGTTTTGGCTTTGTCGATCGATCTAGCTGCCAAAATCACTTCAAATTCCGCTGCGAGTAAACCTTGACAAATTGCCAAGCCAATCCCCTTATTACCACCAGTAACCAGTGCCCGTTTGCGAGCCGGAGCAGTTGCATTCATTAAATAGACCTCAATCGTAGTAACTAATTAATCGATGAGATGGCGATCGATCCGCTCATCTTTAATTCTGGGAATCGACTAGACGATTGAGATGTAAATAAGCTTCTTCTGGCGTGAGTCGATTGCCAGTCTCATCGGGAATATAAAACTCCCAACTATCGGGAAAATGCCTGACGACAAAGCTCGGAATCAATCCCATCATCATCGCCATCCTACCTAAATTTTCGGCTTGTTCGGCGAGGCTAACTTCATCGATGAACTCGGCATAATTCATGGGGATTGTCTCCTTCCAATCTGGTTGATTTGATTAAACTAATGGGTAATTGTCGGCGATAGCCCCGCATCTTCGCGGACGCTTTGTTGCATGACGGTCAGATCGAGGTCGCCGCGACCTTTGGCTACGCCGGTCAATAATCGATCGCGTAGAATGCTAACAATTGGTAGCGTTACCCCGGCCATTTCGCCAGCATCTAGGGCGAGATTGATGTCTTTGAGTGCTAGCGACAGTTTGAACCCCGGATTGGGGATGTTGCCGCTGGTGAGGATGCCGCTGTAAGTTTTGAAAATCGGTGCGGCAAATAAGGTATTGGTAATCGCCTCGGCAAATACTTGCGGATCGAGGCCGCTTTGCTCGGCAAAGACGAGCACTTCTGACAAGATCTCGACCGTATTCATGACCAAGATATTCGCCGCTAATTTGGCAATATGTCCGGCAGCCGGATCTGTCCCCACGTCCGAGCTACCGCGCCCCATGGCCGCTATCATCGGCGCGACGCGCTCTTGGGCGGCTTGGGCACCCGAAACCCACATCGTCAGTTGTTGGGCGGCTGCCGCGTCAGGACGCCCCGATACGGGAGCTGCTACATATGCCGCGCCTGTTCGATCGTGAACATCGGCGATCGAGCGCGCTAATTGGGGTGAGATCGTACTCATCGATAGATGGATGCCATTTGGCCCCAAGGTGTGGCCGAAACCAGCTTTACCAGTGACGATTTCAGCGAGCGCGGCATCATTGGCGACCATCGTGACGACGATGCCATCTGGCGCGGCCACGCCAGCGGGAGTGTCGGCAAATTCAGCACCGAGGGCGATGAGTTCGTCGGCTTTGCTTTTGGTGCGATTATAAACGCGGAGCTGGTACCCAGCTTTGATGAGATTGCGCGCCATCGGCAGCCCCATCGCACCCAGACCGATAAAGCCGATCGATTTGTCAGTTTGACTCATGCCATTGCTCCGGAATTTTTGACCTAGTTGCGTTCGCGTAGCGTGCGATCGGTAAACGATTCAGGCTCGCCGCTCGATCGATTGAATATTGCTTGATATCGATCGCGATTGGTACGCTCTGTCAGCGCGATTTCGATCCTCACCGCCTGGATATCGTCCTCAGCCAGTTGCCCTAATGCTGTCAAAAGATCGATTGCTGCTTGGGGTGTATTAACTGTGCCGCTGACAGTATTAGGCTCGTCAAGTTCGCGAGTGCGGGTGCCATTCTTAACGCGATCGAGCGGGAGCTGTTTGGGTTGGGCACTGACCAAAATCGCCTCATCATGATTGACAAATGCTGGCGTGCCGCCAATCTCCGAGCGACCGAGATCGACTTGAGCTAGGAGTTTATATTCAGGACTGACTTGTTCGACGATCAGCTTTTCGCGCCGTACTGGTACTTCTACATGCAAAGTCTGCGTCTCAACTTCCTTGCGTACTACGATCTCGCCCGTCTTGTGCCTAGTCAAATCGACCATCAAGCGTTCTTCTAACAAATAAATAATGTCTTCGGTGAGGACATTAGTTGAAGTGACTGATGTTGGTTGTGGCTGGTTGTCTCTAGATCTATCTAAAATCACGGGCGACTCCAAAATAATTTTTTATGTTAATATCTCGAAAAATTTTACTGGCGATCGCCTGTGTGTCTGGGCGGAGCGACTCGCTCCGCCCAGACTCAATCG
>NZ_JANPGM010000208.1:0-13945 GCF_031423935.1 Chamaesiphon sp. VAR_69_metabat_338 | reverse complement strand
CTTATGTGTAAACCCACACCAGCTTGCTATATCTCTTATCTACTAGTCACCAATAGCTTCAATGCTTTCAGGCTCGGTCACATCTAGGCACTTAAACTCTACATTCAGACTATGTTAATTCACTGCTACTTGTCCTCGATCGCAGCGGGGAATAGTTGTGGCGATCGATTTTACTAGTTTTAATTATGGCAACACCAAAAAAATCGCCTCCAATTCCTCATCAAAAAATCATTGTCAAGCTATTTCATAGCATCATTATTGTCAGTCTATTATTGATGATTGGTAGCGGACTTCAGATTTATAATGCCACTCCTGTATTTGGTGGCAAAGAAGGTTGGCGATTTCCCGATTTTATGACTTTGGGTGGTTGGTTGGCGGGTGGTAGGGATTGGCACTTTGCCACGATGTGGGTTTTTTCGTTTAACTTGCTAATTTATGGCATCTATATTGGCTTGACAAAACGTTGGCAACGGCGGTTTGTCTCTAGTAGCGATCTGCAAGCACTGAAGGTCGGACAAAATTCTAAGCGCAAAACTTATGCTTGGCATCGGTTGATTTATACGGGTATCATTCCCATTTTACTTTTGGCGATCGCGAGTGGATTGGCGATGTATAAACCAGTGCAGTTAGGCTGGTTGGCAGGTTTATTTGGCAGTTGGCAAACGCTCCGTACCATTCATTTTCTGACAGTCCCGATCGCCTTAATATTTACGATCGTCCATATGCTCATGGGTTTAAAAGTCGGCGGACTGAGAATTTGGCGATCGATGTTTGTTTGAAAATCCAGGATTGAGGTAGGGGCAATTCATGAATTTCCCCTACCTCAATGGAATTCTAACTCCAACTTCCAACTAATTATGAATCCAATGAATCGGCGGCAATTATTACAACTATCTGGTTTCGCGGGGATAGGTTTAGTGCTCGATAGTTGTGGATTGAATCAGTATTCTACTAATATCGGGAATGCGATCGATCCGCTCAATCAACGAGTCGAAGAATTATTACTTAAACCCCAAGCTTTAGCTCGCGAATATCCAGTCAGCGATATCGATCCCAAAGCACTCATCATTAATAGTTTTACCGATGCACCCGAAATCGATCCGACTACTTTTAAACTAATTATCGATGGTGCGGTAAATCAGCCGATGCAATTGAGCATGAGCGATATTAAAAAGTTGCCATTGCGATCGATGGTAATTCAGCATGTCTGCGTTGAAGGTTGGGCGGCGATCGTCCAATGGGGAGGAGTGCGGCTTAGAGATTTAATCGCGCTTGCCCAGCCAAAAAATACCGCTCGGTATGTCTATTTTGAATCTGGGGATGGTTACTATAATAGTTGGGATTTACCTTCGGCACTGCACCCACAAACGCTGTTAGCCTATCAAAAAAATGGTCAGCAGCTACCTGTAGATAATGGAGCACCTTTACGTCTTGCAGCACCGATTAAGCTGGGTTACAAGCAAAGTAAATGGGTGACTAGAGTGACTTTGATCGATCGATTAGCCACCAAGCAGGGCTATTGGGAAGACCAGGGTTATGAATGGTTTGGAGGATTATAACGTATCAGTCGATCGACAATCATGCCGATGCGATCGATAGATACTGGTAATAAATTGATACAATACTCTTTGAGCATTTACTGCTTTTTCTGAGTCCTTAGTTGGGTGAAATAATTCAGAAATCAGCGGTAAAACTTCTGTGTCTAAAGCATCGCGAAATAGGTTTGTCGGTAAGATCAGTTGTGCTGTTTCGCGCAGATCGTGTAGAAATTCTAACTTAAAACTTTCGGGGGTGGATTTGGCGATCGTTAGTGGTCTGACCCAATAGCGAGAGGAGACAGCAATCGTATCGATAACTTCACCAAACAGATGTAAATTATCTAGATCGACACAGACAATTCGATCGGTTTTGAATTCGATTACTGAAGATTTATCGCTCATTCTATTTTTACTGGCTCTAGCGATCGAGTGTGCTGGCGAGTAATCTATATATTCATTTTAACTCTGACTGTCGATCGTGCTGTAAAGCCAGCCGGTGCAAATGGAAATGATTATGGTTTGAATTCCGACGATTGATTTGATTTCCTGAATTGTCGAGTCAGCTTTAGTCGCTGATATTGAAACCAGTTTTAGATGTTACAATCTCCGATCGATAGGTTAGTAATGATGAACTCAAAAACTGATGCAGTGCAAAATCTTAGCCTATTTTCACTCCCAGTGAGCATCAAGCCAACCAATTAGATCTACCATCTGCGCAAAATCTAATAATGCCTCGCCTAAATCCTCCAACTGTGGCAAAGATAGAGACTTAACCTTTGCCTCGACTTCCAACGATACATTATTCCCCATTCGTCGATTTAACTGGCGAAGAACAAGCTCTTGCTGTCCCTTAACTTCACCACGCTCTTCGGCAGCTTGAAGTTTCTCTAAAAATAATGGTGATAACTGCATCATCAACTCTTCCTCCTCTGGCTCCTGAGTCTCTCTAGCCTCCAGTATAACTCTTAAATTTCCCAACCAAGCTAGGGCATCTTGACGACCTAGACTATCGGGTGGAAGTGCTGCTACTTCAGTAATGGCATTCGATTGAACCTTCCTAATAGTCCTAGTTCTGGAATCGATCGAGTCGAGTCATTGGCTTGAAAATAGATATCGATTTCTCTGACTTCAGAACTAATTTTGAAAGAGGTCTGAACTTGTCCGAATGGGGACAATAAGGATTCCAAAAAACCTTTTGCAAATTCATCATGAGGAAATCGAGTCACGAGCGCAGGTTATGTTTTAATCTATAACTATTTTAACTCTTATTGACTAAAAACTATGAGAGGTTCGATATCCCCAACTTCTTGAAGAGAAGTCAGGGATATTTTCTAGACTTCATCTTACAAACGCGGATCGATCGGTTCGCTTTCTAATGCCAACACTCCGAACACGCATTCATGTACCTGCCGTAGCGGCAACTTCGCCACAAACCTTTCTAACGCCTCCACACCCAAAGCAAATTCCCGCAATGCCAGATTGCGTTTGGCACCCAAACCCCGCTGGCGCAGACGCTCTAGATGTTCGGGAAGATCGTATTCGGGCCCATAAATAATCCGTAGATATTCAGATCCGCGTACTTTAACCGCAGGTTGAATTAAACCTCTGCTACCAGAATTGATAAACTGCATCGATTTGACGACCATGCCCTCGCCGCCAGCTTGGGTTAAGGTTTCCCACCATTGGGTGGCGGCGGTGACTGCGGCTTCATCTTGGAGATTGACAATCCGGTGGGTAGTGGCAAGCAGGATCGAGTCTGACTGACAGATTTGGGCGATCTGGTGCATGTGCCAGCGATGATCTTTATCAGTATGTACCGCGCCCTCAGTTGCCATAATATGGAACGGTGCGAGTTTGAAATCCTCGATCGAGTCTACAGTCCAACAGTAGCGACGGTAAGCTTCGACGTATTTATGCGCCATAGTCGATCGAATCTGCAATTTTTCCAGTTGTGGTGCAACGGCGATACCTCTGTCAAAAGCCTGCTGATATAGCTGGGTGGCATAATCTAGAGCATGATTGGCCGCTGCTCCCACGGGCGCATATTGACCGCGTAGCAAGCTTTGTGCTTTGGCAGACCACGGCATCAATTCGCAATCCAAGCATACCCAGTCAGTCTCTAGGCGTTGCCAGAAGTCACAGGCAGTTAAAGCATTCCGCACGCGATCGAGAAATGCGGTTTCTAGTTGCGAATCGTTAAAAAATCTGCGTCCCGTGCGGGCATAACAGATGCCGATACCTTCACCCGTAATTCCAAATCGTTTTTCGACGGCGGCTTCATCTTGACAGATAATTAATACCGCCCGCGAACCCATGTGTTTCTCTTCGCAGACAACTTCATCAATGCCCATCATCCGATAATAATCGAAGGCTTCGGTAGGATATTCGAGATATCCTGACAGCTTGGAAGTTGCCACTGGTGACATCGTGGGCGGTAGATAAATCAGCCACTTGGGATTGGCAGCAAAGCGGCTCATTACTTCTAGAGCGGCGATCGATCGATCAGCCTGAATGGCAATATTTGCTTGCAGACGAGTATTAATAAACCGCTTGCCCAAGACATCGGCGATGTCTAAGATATCATCATCTGCTTGTTGGGCGGTGCGTTCGTTTTTACTCTCATCCAACGGTCGGATCGGTTCGTAATAGACCCGCGCGGCTGGGACTTGGACGATCTCGCGTTCGGGATATTTCAACGCTGTTAATTTACCACCAAAGACGCAGCCAGTATCGATATCGAGCGTATTATTGAGCCATTCTGCTTCGAGAACGGGTACGTGTCCGTAAACTACGGTCGCCGCGCCGCGATACTCCCGCGCCCAGTTCGCGCGGACGGGTAAGCCATATTCGTCGATCTCACCCGTGGTTTCGCCATACATGGCAAAAGAGCGGACGTGACCGGAAGTGCGTCCTTGTAGCTCCTCCTTGAGGCCAGCATGAGCGATAACCAGCTTGCCATCATCGAAGATATAGTGACTAATCAGCGAGTCGATAAATTTCGCTAGTTGAGCACGAAATTCAGTCTGAAGCGGTTCGGGCAAAGCTTCAATTTCGGCGACGGTCAGCTCTAAGCCATGATTGAGTTTGACGTTTTTACCGCGTAAATAACGCAGCAATTTAAACTCGTGATTGCCACAGACGCACAGGGCACTTCCCGCCGCCACCATATTACGGGCGAGTTTAATCGAGTCGAGATTGCGGATCCCTCGATCGACCAAATCACCGACAAACATCACCTGTCGTCCGCTAGGATGTTTATAGGTGGGGAAGTCCCAGCAAGGCTGCTGTGGTTCTTGATGCGCGACATAACCTAACTGTGTGAGTAATATTTCTAATTCGTCACAGCAACCATGAATATCACCGATGATATCGAATGGGCCATGTTCGGTTTTGCGATTATTCCAGAGCGGTTGCCGATCGATTTCGACGTTATTAATTTCTTCGACATTCGATAGAATATGCACGTATCGAAATTCACGATCGAGATGCCGCAGCGACTTCTTCATGTTCTCGGTATGCCGCTTGACGACATGAATACCGAAGTCGCGATTCTCCCGCTGTTGATTGCGATCGTGACACAATTGGGCGGGTAAATTAAAGACGATCGCGACGGCAAAGCAATGATAATCTTTGGCTAATTGTAATAATGGTTTGCGATCTTCGGGCTTGACATTCGTGGCATCCACCACCGTCAATTTGCCACCTTTGAGCCGTTTGGCCACAATATAATGCAGCAATTCAAAGGCATCGGTAGTCGCCGCCTGATTGGTTTCATCATCACAAACGATCGATCGACAGTAATCGGATGAGATGATTTCGGTACCTAGAAAATGTTTGCGCGCGAAGGACGATTTTCCCGAACCGGATGCACCGATGAGGACGACTAAAGACAGTTCGGGGATGTTTAGTTTCATATTTTTTAATCTCAAGCCTCATGCCGTTGACGTAGATCGGGAATAAAGAGCATTTGCTACGCCAACAATTTACATTAACCTAGTATTCAACTCGATCGCCACCCATTGTAACCGAGCTGACGCAGCAGCTTAGTGGAATTTGGTAATCCTTGATTAAGTAGTATTTCTAGATATTCTTCAACCGATTTTGGTGGATTCTTCAATCTCTGGCGACAAGCTTCCGCACTTGCTAACACAACGGCAGAGTTAAGATCGATCGAGTCGCTAATAAATCGATCCGGATGCTGTGCTTCGATTTCAAACTTATCTAAAATGGCAGCGGGAAAGTCTTTCAGATTAAAGGTAATAATATAGTTAGCTTGAGATGAGATCGCGGCGGCGAGAACGTGTCGATCGTCAGGATCTGGCAACTCCAAGCTATCGATAATATCCTCATAGCCAGATACCAGCGCATCATCCACAGCAGCATTCATCATCAACCTAGTGCGATTTAGTTGTGACATAGTGAGATCGGGACGATTCTTGAGCACGTTGCGCGTCCATTCATCATGAATTCTATCTGTCCAACGTGCCTGGAATAATCCCGTGAGAGCTAATTGCATCAACAAGTCTCGCAAAGGAGCCGGATAGAGAACGCAGGCATCGTAAATAACCGTAAAATTAGCATCCATTGGGCGTAACTAATATCCCATATTTAATTCCTGTGCCTGTGCAGCAAGTTCGTCGAGAGCTGCTGATTGTCGTCGATAGCTTTGCTGCTTATATGCCATTAGATCGGTATATAATACCCGTCGATGTTTACCGACCTTACGATGGGAAATCTCACCCTTTTCTATGAGTTTAATCAGATAAGGACGAGAAACATTCAGTAAATTAGCAGCTTCTTGAGTAGTAAGTTCGGCATGGATTGGGTTGAGTGCGATCGCATCTCCAGCAGCAATGTGCTTTAGAATCTCAACTAGTAGATGCATCGCGGTGGCGGGAATGACTACTTCTCGTTCCTGGCCATTGGCATCTGTGACTTTGAGGACTTGAGTAGTTTGCCCAGCGTCGAGGTAAGTTGCTAGGGTGCGACTACTTTCCGCAGATAGCTCGATCTCGGCTGCGGTCGGTAGGCTAGAAATATCGTAATTTGTTACCAGTGTCATCGTTTTGATGTTTGCCCATCATAAGACAATAGATATCTTAAATATACAAAACAAACGAAGCAAACGCAATCAAAATCGTCAGACTGAATGGGCATAATCACCTCACCGATCGATAAATTCACTCCCAATCCATTCCCGCATCGATCTTGTCATGAGCTATTGCTTCAACCCCGTCTGTCCCGCTCCAGCACAAAATAGCCCCGATACCAACTTCTGTCTGTCTTGTGGAGCGCAATTATTCCTTAAAGATCGCTATCGCGCCCAGCAGCTACTCGGACGGGGTGGCTTTGGCAGAACTTTTAAAGCGATAGATGAATATCGATCGCATAAACCACTGTGTGCTATCAAACAGTTTTCCTTCGATAATCGCGATCTCAAAATTAAACAGACTGCCCTCGATCTATTTTATGAAGAAGCCAAACATTTGAAGACATTGGGCAAACATGCACAGATTCCCGAACTTCTCGATCGCTTCGATCTGGATGGTCAACCATATTTAGTTCAACAGTTTGTCGATGGGCAAAATTTGCAACAGGAAGTAGCGACAAATGGGCGGTTCGATCGACATCAAATTCGCGAATTATTATTATCTTTACTCCCAGTTTTAGACTTCTTACATCACCAGTCACCACCGATTATTCACCGCGATCTCAAACCTGCAAATATCATCCGGCGATCGAGCGATTGCGAGTTAGTTTTAGTCGATTTTGGTGCGGCTAAACAAGCGACTCAAACGATGTTAGCCAAAACGGGAACGGTCATCGGCAGCCCCGAATACGTTGCACCCGAACAAGTGCGAGGCAAGCCAGCATTTGCTAGCGATATCTATAGTTTAGGGGTAACTTGTATTTATTTACTGACTCAAGTTTCACCTTTCGACCTGTTCGATTTGAGTCAAGATGCTTGGGTGTGGCGCGATTATTTGGTCGATAATCAAGTGGACGAACAGCTCGGCCAAGTATTGGATAAAATGATTGTCAATTCGCTTTCCCAACGCTATCGATCGGCAGCAGAGGTCTTAGCTGCTCTGGAGATCGATCGCAAAACAGTAATAATCAATGGGGTGCGAGACGATCTCGATATTGATATTCAGCGACAAAGATCGATCGCCTCCGTTACCAAATCCACTCAAACTGCCACTCTCGTCCTCCACTCTTTTGGCTTTGAAACTGCCAAAGTAGCGATCGTTAATTCATTCTGGGGCGGCAATAAAACTGTTGTCAAAAAATCTCCAGGCATTGCCTCTCGCTACATCCAAAATTTGGGTGGTGGGGTCAAATTACAGATGGTGAATATTCCAGCAAGGACTTTTCTGATGGGTGCGCCAAAACTAGAAGAAGGCAGCAGCGATTATCAGCGACCCCAGCATCGGGTGCATGTACCAGCATTTTACATGGGCAAATGTCCGGTCACACAAGCGCAGTATGAAGCGGTGATGGGTGCTCGACCTTCGTATTTTCAGGGTGGCGATCGACCAGTGGAGACGGTATCCTGGCATGATGCGATCGAGTTCTGTCAGAAACTATCCCAATTGACCGATCGACACTACCGTTTACCTTCTGAAGCAGAATGGGAATATGCTTGCCGCGCGGGGACAAAGACAGCATTTTACTATGGCGAGACAATCGATGGAGCCGTCGCAAATTATCGGAGCGAAGAAACCACCGTTGTTGGGATTTATCCAGCCAATGCTTATGGGCTATATGACATGCACGGCAACATCCTCGAATGGTGCGCGGATAAATATCATGGAAATTACATCGATGCGCCGACAGATGGCAGTGCGTGGGCGCATGGAGGTAATTCTGCATATGTCCTACGCGGTGGTTCTTGGTATAGCAAGCCGAGTTATTGTCGCAGTGCAGCGCGGATGTATTATCAGCCTGATTATCGCTGCGCTTATTTTGGGTTTAGGGTCGCGTGCGTACCGAAAAAACAATAGGGGCAATTCGTGAATTGCCCCTATTGTTTTTTTGGCAGGATCGATGAGTTGAAATGGTTTAGATCGATAAGCCCAATTTCAAGCCCATCAACGCGTGAACGACCATCAATACCAAAATCGTGCTGCCAAAATAAGCATGGACTTTCCGCAGTTCGGGTTTGTCACCACCGAAGCCAGTAAACGAGATCAGACTATTAATTGCTAGGAAGATTAAAACGACACTACCAGTCAAAAAGTGGGGACTCGCCATCACCGCATGTTTTTGGATGACTAATGATAAGATCCCACCAGTGGCACCGATCGCCATCATGGCAAACATTACCGGCATAATTTTGCGATGCTCTCCCTTACTTTCGATCGCCGCTTTGGGATCGCTAGCTGTTAGGATGCGCCCTTTCCAACCAACATAAGCACCATAGCCACCCATCACAAACATCACGATACTCATAAAGAACGGATGCCCCCAATGAGTCAGCAGTTCGGGCAGATTGAGAGCGCGAAATTGACTAGCTAGCGGTTCTAATAATTGTGATAACTGTTCGCCCACGATCTCTGTAATATCCTTGGTGTAGAATTGTTTCGATCGCTATTGTACTAGGGGTTAGGGGATAGAGGTTAGGGAATAGGGGATAGGGGATATAAGTAGATCGATTGAAGCAGTGTAGATACCTAATGTCTGACTAACATTCTTAAACCCATTTCAGATCGAATTTATCCAATCTCGATCTGCTCCCTAATCCCTATCCCCTAATCCCTATCCCCTAATTCAACCCTTCCATCACCCAAGTCACATAAGTCCCAATCGGACTCCAAAGCAGGTAGGGTATCAATAGAAATGTCGCCGTACTCGAAACGGGATATACCAAGATCGTCAGAATTAGCCCTAAAACCCAGCCTGCGGCACCGACGATCGTGCCAGCACGAAGATTCTTAAACCAAAACATTGAAGGCGTATAGAGCATAATTGCCACCTCTAACAGCAGATATCCAGCCATCAAGCCCCAGGGTGGATTTTTACTCGGTGCTGCTTCCCACACATTGTAAGCCGACCACACGCCACAGATTAGAATGACCGTCCAAATAACTGGAATTAGCCCCTCGAATGTCAGCCAAGCCGGACGACGTTGGCGATTGAACCAGCGATATCCTTCGGGCGTATTCAGTCGCCCCAGCCCAAACGCCACTGCTACCGCCACGATGCCGATTACTAGCCAGGATTTTATCATTAGGGGGTAGAGGGTAGAGGGTAGATGGTAGATGGTAGCGACCGAAATCGCGCTGTAGACGAGCGAAGCGAGACGTGTCGCTAGACGGTTCCCTCAGCATGCGTTGCGGTCAAGACAGAGGGTAGAGATTTGTTTAGATAGCCATACCCTAAATTCACAAAATCAATTGACGGATAAAAGCGATGAAATCGGCGCAGTCAAAGCTAAAGAGCGTTTAACTCACAATTAATTATCAATTATCAACTATCAATTATCAATTAATTTTAACTTCTCTCTGACCCGCATTAAAGTCAATCCGAGTTGATTGCGACCACTACCATCTTTGCCGCAGCCCCAATAATAGTCGTGGGGTGCATTTTCGACGATCTCTTCATCGCCTGTCCCGAGTAAAATTTCGCGGATATCGAGGTGAACTTGAAATTTGCACGACACGACTTTGAACATGATTTCGTCTTTAACCTGTTCCCAATCGCTGCGCAGGGGCAAACTGCGTTTGCGACCCAAAACGGCGGCATCTTTGGGACTATTAACCGATCGAATTTGTTCGAGGTAGGGCGTACCGACAAATTTTTGGGCTTGGAAATAGTGTTCGGTGGTATTCCACCACAATTTATCCATCACAAATCCATGTTTGGAAAAGTTGGAAAAGCAACCATAGAGTGGTTCTCGATCGGTGTAGAAGTAAATTGTCAAAGTTGGGAGTTGGGAGTTGCGGCTCGCGCTCGTCGGGTTCCCCGACGGTATAGCGAGACAAGACAGGGAGCGGGGCGAACATCAGGGGACCCAGGAGGGGCACCCCTACACAATTAACCTGTAGGGGTGCCCCTCGTGGGTACCCTAGATCTCAGCTATTACTAGTAACTCACAAATAGGCGATCGCCAACCGCATCTTAGGGAGATTCTTGGCTATCGGCGATCGGTGGTGCGGCGACAGGAGTAACGTTAAGATCCACATCTTGGCCGTTGCGACGGATGCGGATGGGGATGCTACTACCAATCTTAGTTGTTTCGATCGCTTGTTGGACTTGGTTGGAATTTTGGACAGCTTTGCCGTTGACGCTAGTAATAATATCCCCAGTTTTGATGCCAGCAGATGCGGCGGGTGAATTGCGGACGACGCGAGCGATCAGGGTACCTTTGTCGGTATCGAGCTTGAGATTGGCGTTGGGATCGCTATTGACTTGGTTCTTGAGTTCGGGCGTCAGATTAATCATCTGCACGCCGAGGAAGGGGTGATCGACTTTGCCATTGGCAATTAATTGATTCGCAATCCGTTGGGCGGTATTGATGGGAATGGCAAAGCCCAAGCCTTGGGTACCGCGCAGAATGGCCGTATTCATGCCGATAACGCGTCCGCTGGCATCGAGCAGGGGGCCGCCGGAGTTACCAGGATTGATCGCAGCATCGGTTTGGATGTAGTTGACGCGTTTGTCCGCCGCGCCGATTTCGCTGCCAGTGCGCCCGGTACCACTGATAATCCCCGCTGTGACGGTATTATCCAACCCGAGCGGATTGCCGATCGCGATCGCCCATTCCCCTGGTTTGATTTTCTCAGAATCTCCAACTTGAATCGTGGGCAGATTTTTATCGGCGATCTCGACGACGGCAACGTCTGTTACCCGATCGATCCCTCGGACTTTACCCGCGATCGTCCGGCCATCTTTGAGGGTGACAGTCACTTTGGTTGCGCCAGAAACAACGTGAGCGTTGGTCATAATTTGACCCGTACTGCCATTGCTGCTGACGATAAACCCAGATCCCGTACCCTGTCTGATTTGGCGTTCGGTCGCTCCCGAGCCTTGTTGTGGTGCCCGGTTGCCAAAAAACCGCCGTAAGTATGGATTGTCGGTTTCATCCGTGCCTGAATCGACGGCTACTGTGGTTGAGGCGTTGATTCTGACAACAGCAGGGCCGACTTTATCGACAACTTGGGTAATAAAGTTCGTATTGGCACTAGCCAAGATACTCTTGCTGCTAGCAATGCTGGGATTGGCGACAGCCGGAGATTCAAGCGTCGATTTTTGCAGTGGTTCTTCTTTGGCCGCCAAGTAGCCGAACGAGCAACTGGCGATCGTACTCAACAATAACAAGGACAGATATTTACTGCCTTGATGCAATGCTTTCAAGCTATTATTTCGTAACGATTGACTAGTTTTATTGTGTGGTGCTGTAACTTCCGATCGATCTTCAATGGGTGAGTTTTCTTGGGATTCTGACATACAAATCACACCTATACGATTCTTGTAGCAATCTCAGCTAACTAGCTCTGTTTGGCTAAACTAGAGCCGATTTTCGTAGGCTCCTCACTTCTAAATTATATCTTAGAAGTTTAGCTGATAGTTTTGACGCAGTTGGATGTGATTTGTTGCCGATCGCCTGTAATCTGCCGCTGCTGCCCAGACTGCCGATCGTGATGCCAGCTAAGATGCGATGGTAAGACTCGATCGGACTACGTTCGCAGCTAGATTTGAGCCAAAGATTGGCTCGCTCTCACTCCTAAAAGATCCCCGCCGTCTCGTACAAGCGTCTTAATACAGCAGCAATTTTAATCGTATATTGGCTATCTGCCGACCATCGGCCATTTAGCTGGCGCATGGTAGGTGCGACGCCACGTTTGACGAGTTCAAATCTGGGGGCGACACATTCTTGGACTAGCAGATCGTTACTGGCATAAGCTTTGAGCTGTTGGATGTGGGCGCGAATTCCCAGGCGGAGATTGGGGAATTTTGCCCACTCGGACTGCCTATCGCCTAAGCTGGCAAAATTATTAAATTCGGGCGAGATCGCACCGCCAAAATGCAAAAAGCGGGTTTCTAGACACATTTGGGCAAAGGCGAGATCGTAATTGACGCCTTCGGCTTTAGCTTCTTCGAGATAGATCTGGGTGAGGTTGGGAAACTGTTCCAATGCCTCTTGGCTATTGGCAGCCAGAAAGTCATTGAGCTGAGCGACGGTTGTATGCCCCGCGCACATAATCCGATCGAAATCTTCGGTATTAAAGGCGTGTTTGGAGCGAATATTGTAGATCTTGCCGATTTCGGAGACGATCGAGATACCCAGATCGCGCAATTCGATCGCTTTGACATAAACGATGCCGCGATAGCGAATCCGGCGCATTTGGGGATTGAGAGCCAGATTGACCCCCAAACGATCGGCTAGATCGATCGGGATATGCACGTTGCCATCGATCGAGATCCCCGATTCGGGATAGGACTCCCCATTGACTTTAAGATGGACGGTGATGGTGTGATTGCCGCTGGTGGCTTGCATCTGGGCATCGCGGCTCCAGGTAACTAAACCATCGGCAATCCCCAGAGCAATTTCGCGGCGATAAGCTTGGATCTTCTGGCGATCGTCGCTATCGAGTTTAAAGCCAATTTCCATTAATAATGATGGAATCGTCAACCGCCGACAAAAGGATAAACTCCCCGTACCCGTAACTGTATCTGGTTTGGCTCCAAGGCTGGGCAGATCGGGGACGCGACTGGAAAAAGCCAACAACAGCATCTGTGCGTGATTTTTGCGCTCGCCGTTTTTGGCAATATAAAAAGTACTCACCCCCCTAGTCTGAGATTGCGCGTAGGCATCGGCATGTATCCCCAAGGCGATATCTCCTGGTTTAGCACGCTTATCGATCCAGTCGATGCTTAATCTAGGGTTGTCGAAATCAGGTACAGCCACCACTTCAAAGCTCCGATTCCGCAATTCTGGGACGATTAAATCGCGCAGGAACACCATTTCCCTAGCTTCATTTGGCGCACTGCCGATCGTTTCGGGATCGGCGGCGGCACCATCATAGCCACCGTAGATCGCACAGATAAAAATCCTTCCCATGAAAATTGCTCTCCTTGCCAATTAGTTATTTAACGATCTCAGACGTGCGGCGATTACTTATTTATAATAGATTTGAATATTAATTAGGTTTTAACTAGATTGGCAATGGCATTGATGCTCGCGGATACATATCTAGATTGAGTGTTGAATTGCTGTTATTTTAGTTACAGTTTTTCAGTCTTTACTGTTGCCGATCGTAACTTATGGAGCGAGCGATCTCCTTGGGACATTTGGCGGTATCGCCGATCTTTTCAGCCTTCCGGCTGAACGCTGAACTATTCTAGTGCTGTTCTCGGCTATTTGTCGCGATAGCCAAACAGAGTGCCTACGATTGAAATCGTGG
>NZ_JANPGM010000207.1:0-2463 GCF_031423935.1 Chamaesiphon sp. VAR_69_metabat_338 | reverse complement strand
ACTATTTTAGGTGTGGGTTTTATCTTTGCCGCCTTGACAGGCATCTTTTTTAAAGAAGCTTTTTGTTTCGATCGATTGGAAACAAAGCTCTTAGTATTCATCGTACCCTTACTATTATTGGGTCATCTGACTCAGTTACTCCCTAAAGCTGCCGAACCAATTTTATTAGCAGTTTGGGCGGGATTATTTTTAGTCTTTGCCATCCGCAAAGTCATTCAACAAATTCCACCCGACATCGGTGATAAATCAGTATTTGAGTATCTAGCAGCCCAACCGCAAAAATAAGGGTATCGTATCGATGAATATCAGATTGTAGGGTGTGTTATCGCGACAGCGTAACGCACCAACGCACTAGAAGATCCCCCCTAGCCCCCCTTAAAAAGGGGGGAACCGGAATCTTAGTCCCCCTTTTTAAGGGGGATTTAGGGGGATCTACCTACTATAAACGTAGCAATTAGACTTTTCAGACATCGTCGAATTTCAGATCGTAGTAACGCACCAACCTACTCAGCTATCGCTGACAGTCAGGACATCATTTTGTGCCAGACAACCATCTTCGAGATGGACGATTCGATCGGCGACGTCTAGAATCCGGTTATCGTGAGTCACCATCAAAATTGTCGTCCCTTGCTCTTTAGCAAGTTTCTGCATGATCTCGACAATTTCTCGTCCCGATTTCCCGTCTAGAGCAGCAGTCGGTTCGTCGGCCAGTACTAGCTTCGGATGGCTCATCAGGGCACGCGCGATCGCGACACGCTGTTTTTGACCCCCAGACAGGTTATCGGGGTAGTAGGACTTGCGATCGCTCAAACCGACAGCATCGAGCATTTCGATCGCCCGTTCTTTGATTTCTCTAGTGCTCATTTCTGAGTGAAGTTGCCCCGCCATCTGGACATTTTGTTGGGCTGTCAGAGCTTTGAGCAAGTTATGAGCTTGGAAAATATAACCGATATTTTTGCGAACTTCGATGACTTGACGTTTGCTCGCACCGACCATTTCTACACCCAAGACTTTCATGCTGCCTTCTTGAGGCGATCGCAAGCCACCAGATAAGGTCAGCAGAGTAGTTTTCCCAGAACCAGATGGCCCCGTCATCAACACGATTTCGCCCTTACCAATTTGCAGGTTAATGTCAAATAATACTTGTTTTTTGAGATTACCTTTGCCGAAATAATGATTGAGTTGCTTCACCTCAACTACAATATTATCATCGAGATTGCTACTATCGATATTTACTAAATCTTGGTTTTTAGGTTTGAAGGTTAGCATCGGCTTAGGTTTTAGGCTTTAGGTTTTAGGCTTTAGGCTTTAGGCGTAAACTAGGTTAATAGTTTGAATTCTTTTAAGGCTGGTAGAAAGTTATTGTTTTCGTGTTGCGATCGAGTTAACTTAATCAAGGCGAATCTTTGAATGGTTGTGAGATTTGCCCAATGAGATAATTCGATCGTTACGCCTTCTTCTGCCGCTCTAGTCGTGACACTTTCCGGAACTTCACGATCGTTCGACCAGGGGGGCTGGGGATCGATCGCGAGCCTACTAGCTTCATGTCCGGTATGCTGGAAAATTAATTGACTTACATAATCGCGATAGGTAGCGATTTCCGCGTCTCGATCGCATGGCAGATCGACTAATTGCTGGCATTCGAGTGGCGTAAATCGATTCCATTCTGCCAACTTCAACTTCACGCCACAAGTATCCAATTTCAACCGCACGATCATCGGAATGCAACGTAATGAATCGACAAAATCAGCTTCAAATTTAAAGTATGTCATGGGGATAGGGGATAGGGAATAGAGGATAGGGGATAGAGATTCAGTCGATGATAACGTAAAGTGTTTAATATCTAAATTTAATTGGCAAACCTAGAATAAGCGTCGCTCGTTCTCAAGCTGGTACCAGCCTTTCTTTGCCCTATTCCCTACTCTCTATCCCCTATCCACTAATTTCTTACTCCTGCCATAATCAGATCGATCGATTCTTGAGTATGTCGTTGGAGTAGCTCTTTACCTAGCAACCGTTTACCCGGCCACAGGTGTTTGAGATTTTCTTGAGCCGTGAAATAAAAAGTGCAAGCACCAATAATATTGACAGCCGTATGTCGGGGTTCTAGTTCGCGAAATACGCCAATACTCATCCCCTGTTGCAAAATTTCGATAATCGTACCGTACAACAGATCGCCCAATTGTTTGGGGTAATACTTCCCTTTATTTTGAATCGCCTCTAGCGAGAGAATGCTGCCAATCCGGGGATTTTCCGACATACAACACAAGATTTGCTCCAGTAGTCTCACCAGCGCGGCATCAGGGGGCAAACCATCGAGCTGGAGTTGTGCCATCATCGCTAGTGCTTCTGTGAAACAACGTCCCAATACCGCCCGATACAATTCTTCCTTACTTTCAAAATAATAATAAATCGTGGCCTTGGTGACACCAGTTTGGGCGGCGATCGTTTCCAGGCGGGCAG
>NZ_JANPGM010000206.1:0-3631 GCF_031423935.1 Chamaesiphon sp. VAR_69_metabat_338 | reverse complement strand
TCGGTGAATTTTAAGTTAGGGGTTAGGCTTTAGGCTTTAGGGAATGAATAATTTGAGGATTTGGATCTCCAAATGCTATTTGGTTAAAATAGATTAACCAGGCTCGGCAATACCAGAAACCTCTCGAACCTAAAGCCTAATACCTAAAGCCTAAAGCCTAATTTAGCTAACTGACGGATACCCTCACCCCTGAATTCCCTGACTCCAGTAAGATGAGATGTTGTTTAGATTGACTAACAATTATAAAGATTATGACTAAAGGACAAGGATTTGGCGGCTTCGGTCTCGGCAAAATGAAAGAACTTGCCGACGCCTTCAAAAAAGCCCAACAAGTGCAAGAAGATGCCAAAAAGCTCCAAGAAGAACTGGAGCAGATGGAAATCGAAGGACAAGCAGGCGACGTGACAGTAACTTTGAGCGGCAACCAAGAACCCCGTAGAGTCAATATCGGTGCTGATGCAGCTAGCAAGAGTCCCGAAGAACTCTCCCAACTAGTCCTCGATGCGATGATGGATGCCTACGACAAATCTACCGCCACCATGCGCGAACGGATGGAATTACTCACCAGCGGTTTAAATATTCCTGGACTGTAATTTCGGCAACTAGTGTTATTAAAAGCTTAGAGTCATATGGGTATTGTTGTACTATGTTACAGCAATACCCATATTTACTTGTATAACTGCCACTCTCCACTTTGCACTTTCCACTAACAGAATGGATTCTGTCGAGCAAAAATATCGTCGCATCAGGAAAGATTTACAACGGGGTGGCTTTGCCCTAAGCTTCTTATTTATTGCTGGCACGCTATGGTACGGACTCGTCGAACGATGGCATTGGTTGGATGCGGTTTATATGACCGTCATTACCCTGACTACTGTCGGCTATGGCGAGACGCACCCACTAGGCGATCGAGGGCATATATTTACCATCGCCTTGATTTTAGCTGGAGTGATTACGATCGGGTATATCGTCAATCGATTTACCGAAGCGTTGATTGAAGGCTATTTTGTAGAAGGTAGAAGACTTAGACAACAACGAAAACTTGTGGACTCTTTAGCCGAACATTTTATCATCTGTGGTTACGGACGGATCGGGCGGCAAATTGCCACGGAATTTGCAGCAGAGGGGACGGCATTTGTGATTGCCGATGCCAGCCTAGATCAGGTCAGAATTGCCCAATCAGAAGGTCATAGTGCGATCCAAGCAGACGCAACTCTCGATGAAACCTTGTTGAAAATGGGCGTGGAAAAAGCCGCTTGTCTGGTAGCGGCGTTGCCTTCGGATGCCGAAAATCTCTATATTATCCTCTCTGCCAAAACTCTTAATCCCAACATCCGGGCGATCGCGCGGGCGAGTAATGAGGAAGCCGTCTTGAAGCTCCAACGTGCGGGTGCCGATAAAGTGATCTCTCCATATATCACGGGTGCAAAACGGATGGCTGCGGCGGCTCTAAGACCGCAGGTGATGGATTTTATGGATGGGATCGTCGCTAGCGATCGATCTTTTTATATGGAAGAATTTCTAATCGATGCAAATACTTGCCCGGTAGCGGGTTTATCACTGCGCGAAGCAAGGTTGCGATCGCAATCGGGTTCGCTCGTATTAGCGATTCGCCGTCGCGATGGCAGTCTGATTGTCGGCCCGACGGGAGAAACGATCGTGATGGGTGAGGATATGTTGATTTGTATGGGGACTGCGGATCAATTGCGGGTCTTAAATCGAATTTTAGATCCACTAACTCCAACAACCGATCGACGTTGAGTTATTTCAGATGCGATTCCGATCGATTCACGCATCATATCGATCGAGAATAGTCTGAAAAATATCCAGAGTGTTTTCTGAAATTTTATAATTAACAGCGACGATCGGATATCTATTACCAGCACTTGAAATAATAAATACTCTATTGACATCCGCTCTATTCGGTAAGAGAGAGTCGATCTGCTCTATCTCTGCTGCCGTTGCTTCGCCGATCGCACAACCTCTAATAATTGTCGGAATATTCAGATAAGCTACTCCAAAAAATTTAATGTCAATGTTGGTAGTAATGCCTGGGCGTTTGGGACTACGCAACAAAAGCTGGCTATGACTTGAATGGTAATCCCACATCTGAAAAGTCCGCTCTGCTATTTGCATTTCTATCATTTTACCTGCTGAATCTCTTCTAATTGAAATAGACTTTTATCATCTAATACCCAACTTTTCATTTCATTAACTTTACCATTAACTACTGAGACGATCGGATATGAATAGACATGCCAAGCTAAGTCTCGATCGCAAATTGAAGGTGTCGCTGGATAGTCGGGATGGGAATGAAAGAAGCCAATAATATTTAGATCTCGATCGCGCCCGCTTTTTTGGGCTTGCAGAATATCTTGTGGTGAAATTGCGTAGCGACTAGTCTTTGTTTTGGCTAATTCGCTACTAGCTTCGAGCGGATCGATCGATTCGGCTGGTTCCCAAACATTAATAGTTGGAATAACTTCGATAACTGTTTTAGTACGTTCATCTATCTTACCTAACAAAATCCCACAGCACTCTTCGGGATAGGTCGCTTCAGCATGTTGATAAATTATTTGAAGCTGGGTGTTGCTAATCAAGATCGTCATGTTTGCAAAGATGGTTAAAGATCGATCGAAGATCTTGTTGGTGCGTTACTACGGTTTTAATTACTGCGAGTCACGACTAACGCATCGATCGATTGACTTTTGAAAGATGGATTGGATTGCTTGTACATCCAGAGTTTAACCGATTTATTATCGGCTGAAATACAAGCATAAAATCCCGCTCTTTCGGTTACTCCAGGCATAGCATTACTGTAACCAGGTTCGCAAGCAATATTGGCAGTTGTGGCAGCTCGATCGCTAATTCGATCGATGAGCACTTCATTGTAATAGTTTACCGGAGTTCCTGGTGGCTGAGTGGTGAGATCCTTACCATTCCCGTCGCTATAGTTGCCATTTTGCAATAAAGTTGGCCCCCAACGATAAATAACTCTCGGCCCGATCCAGACACTGCTATTGGGGGGATCGGCAATGTAATATACGATCGGATGAGTTAAGCCACTATTAGCAGATGGACTTAAAATCAAAATCGGTTTGACACGACTACTTCCCGACGCATCATTAAAATGAGCCTTACCATCAACTTCCGGTAGACTAGTCAGAACTTGCTTAGACATTTTGATTTCATCAGTCATGAAGGCAAGTGCTTGCTCTAACTCTAATCGATCGGTTGTCTCGATTTGAGCGCGTCGATCTGCTGTCATCAGCGCGTATAAGCCACTACCAGCCAAACTAATGACAATGCCAGTAATTACCAAAGCAAGTAGTAATTCAACCAAGGTAAATCCTCGTCGATGCTGTGATGCGGCCAGATCGTCAGGCCAATTTATTGATTTAATGTTTAAGTTCATCACATTTAGAGGCTGTTTGAAAAGTTTTATTTGTTACGATCGTAGACCTGAATCCCCCTAAATCCCCCTTAAAAAGGGGGACTTTCGATCCAGTTCCCCCCTTTTTAAGGGGGGCTAGGGGGGATTCTCTAGGGTTTGCAAGTATTAATCTCTACTTTTCAAACACCCTCTAACTACGCTCAAACACTCCCAGATCGAAACACTGCCAATGCCTCT
>NZ_JANPGM010000205.1:0-5860 GCF_031423935.1 Chamaesiphon sp. VAR_69_metabat_338 | reverse complement strand
TATCAAGAACTATTAATCGAAGTCAAAGAGCGGATTCAATCGGCTCAGTATGCAGCCCTGAAAGCTGTTAATCACGAGTTAATCGCGCTGTATTGGGATATCGGGAGTTTGATAGTCGATCGACAACAAACCGCAGGCTGGGGCAAATCTGTTGTCGATCGACTCGCGCAAGATATTCAGTCAGAGTTCCCTGGCATCAGCGGCTTCTCCACTGCCAATCTATGGCGAATGAGAGCGTTCTATCTTGCTTATGCCGAGAATCCAAATCTCGCACCATTGGTGCGAGAAATTGGCTGGACTCACAATCTGGTTATTCTTGAAAAGTGCAAAGATGACTTAGAGCGGGAGTTTTACCTGCGGATGACGCGGAAATTTGGCTGGACAAAAAACGTACTGATTCACCAAATTGAGAACCAAACCTACCAGAAAACGCTGCTCAACCAAACTAACTTTGACAACACCCTCACCACCGAAATTAGTCAACAAGCCAAACTTGCAATTAAAGACGAATACACATTTGACTTTCTCGAACTGGGCGATGCTCATAGCGAACGCCAATTGGAACAAGCCATTCTCAGCCGCGTCGAACCCTTCCTTCAGGAAATGGGCGGGATGTTTACTTTCGTCGGGAGTCAGTATCGATTGACGGTTGCGGGACAGGAATATTTTCTGGATTTACTACTCTACCATCGTCACCTCAAGTGCTTAATTGCAGTCGAACTCAAGGTGGGCGAATTTTTACCAGAATATGTGGGCAAAATGCAGTTTTATCTCGCTGTTCTCGATGATACCGTGCGTCTGCCCGATGAGAATCCAGCGATTGGAATTATCCTGTGCAAAACCAAAGATCGCACGATCGTCGAATACGCGCTGCGCGAGTCTAACAAACCGATTGGGGTGGCTACTTACCAGATCGTGTCTACTCTACCCCAAGAATTTCAAGGTCAATTACCAGATCCGACGCAAATCGCCCAACTCCTGGCTGGAATTGACCAACAGTAAATCCTGATGTTTGGAATCGATTTTAATCAAATTCCTGTTCGCGTAGCGTACCGAATGTAATCGAATTGCTTAAATTCGATCGATTAAGTTCTCATCATCTTCCGCTAGATCGACGTCCTCAAGCAGCGGCTCTACCAAATCCACATCTACAGGTAGCGATTCAACTGTCACAACTTGACGGACAAATTCAGGACATTTAGCAGCGGGATCGACATCGCGTTTGTAGAGGGGACTATCCTCGCCGCGACAGAGATAGCCGTCGAAAAATTCACAGACTGCGCAACAATCTATGCCACTAGAAATCGCCGATTCCACTGCCATTGATTTATGACTGGCGGGTTTGAGCATCAAACCGCCTTTCGTCCACTTGGCTGATAACAATCCCGTGGCGGCGAGATGTTGCCAGCGGGGATCTGCGAGGACGCTATCGGCAATGCGCAGCCACGCACCATCGAATTCAGCTTCGATTTCGACTTCAAACTCTTGTCCGGCATCTACTCGCGCTACCTGGGCTTTGGAGAGATGTTCGGGTGCTTGTCCGAAGGTAATCGTATCGCCGACTTCGGGGATGTGAATCCAATATTTATCGCGCAAATCGCCAGCGCGGGAGAGTTCGTGAAGTGCGGATTGGGAACCGTGGATCAGGATCAGGTGTTGGGGATTGACGCGGTGGATGACTTGAGTAATGCCGACGCGATCGGCATGAGCGGAGAGGTTGAAGCGTTGGATCTTGGCTCTGACGGTGAGGGGGGTACCGTCGAGTTCGATCGAGTTGCCTGGTTCTAGACTCTGTAAAAAGCGTCCTGGGGACTCTTCATCGGTATAACCAGAGATAAACACCGCTGCGTTTTCCCGTTGGAGCAAGGTTTTGGCATAAAAAATACTCGCGCCACCGATTAACATCCCGGAACTGGCGATAATTACCGAGGGGTGCTCCATTGCCAGAGGGCGTTCCTTGGGCGATGCGATCGCAATGATACGCGGTGCGGATTTATCGCTAAAGAAGGGGGACTGAGTTTTGGCGAAATTCTGGACGGATGCGGGGAGTAATTCTAATTGAGTCTGAAATAAGTCGGTGACTTCGCGGACTAAGCCATCGATGTAGACAGGGACGTTGACACTATGGAATAACGCACTGGTGCGGATGGCGAGGATGATTTCCTGAGCGCGTCCGAGGGCGAAAGCGGGGATTAAGACGTTACCACCGGCCGCGACGACTTCAACGATCGCTTTAATCAGATCGCTCTCTTGGGTGCGGCGGGAGGGGTGGGTATCCGAGCCGTAGGTGGATTCGGTAATTAAGATATCCGCCTGGGGCAAATCGGCTAGTTTCAAGCCTTCGGTGGTGCGGCTGCTGGTGGTATTGTAATCGCCGGTGTAGAGGATCGATCGATTGCCGTATTGGAGATAGATACAGGCTGCGCCGACAATATGCCCAGCGTGAATGAAGCGCGCCGTCAAGCCTGGGAGAGGGGAAAAGTCTACGCCGACGGGTTCGGTTTGGAGTTCAAATAAGGTGCGATCGAGATCGTCAGCATCGAATAACTGTTGAAAATCTTCATTCCCCTGCCGCTGTCTAGCCGTCTGCACCTTCAAACCATCGGTGAGCATCACATGAGCGATTTCGCGGGTACCGTGGGTAGCGATCGTCGGTACATCGGGAAAATCGCGATGAAAGATCGGTAAGGCACCAATATGATCGAGATGAGCGTGCGTAATCAGCAGCAGATCGGGACGCTCTAATAACTCAAATGCTGGCAACGGATCGCTCCCCTTCGGACGAGTTCCCGCATCCATCACGATTTCATAAGGGCCAATTTGCACCCGAAAACACGATGCCCCAATCCCTCTGGCGGCACCTAATGGCGTGACAATTAATCGATCGAGATTGTCATCCGCACTCGATTTGCGCTCAGTTGCGGCATCTAAGCAGCGAGCAGGGGTATAGTTAAGGCGATCGGGATATAGATAAACTCTGGCTACATTAGTACGTGAATTGACTTGGACTCTCGCTCGTGCCTCTGTCGGTACTAAACTGCGAGCATCCCATTCCCAGATCGGTTCTTTGACTCTAGTCAGTGAGAGATCCCAATCTCGGCTTAGCTGCTGATTCAGGGCAGTAAGGGCGATCGCCCTCAGTTCGGAAGTTGAGAGCAGGGAGTTGACAGGACGCTTACGTTTGCTTTGTTCTTCATTCGGCACTCTGCTCTCCACACTCTCTGCTTGGTGAAACGCCCGCTGTAGACGAGCGGAGCGAGGCGTGCCGTCGGGCGGGAACCTCAGCGCGATTTCATCCGCAACTCCCAACTCCATACTCCCAACTCCCTGTCTTGTCTCGCTGCCACGATCGGGTTCCCCGACCGGAGCGAGCCGCAACTCCCCACTCTCAACTCCTACCCCATCGAGCTGTGTCGCTGCGACGATCGCGAGTGTCATGCCCACGCGCTGAGCGATAAACTGCCAAATTTGTCCGGATTTAACTGGGCTGGGCGGATCGAACAGCGTGGGGCGAATCGTGGCTTCGCCGGGACGCTCGATTTTGACAGTGACGGTATTATGCTTGCGACTGACTTGATTGGTTCTGCCCACACAGATGAATCGATCGTCTTCGATGGCACTAGGCGAATATTCCTCGACGATTTGCAACCGCGTAATCTGCCCATCGGTTTGCATAATCGGGATGACACGCCATTGTCCGATTCCTGCGCCGATGCTGACATCTCCGAGTGGTGCAGCCCGAAACTGACAGCCATCGGGGGTGGTTAATCGCAGTTTATGCGGATCGCGATCGTCTGGAGCGATCGTGCCACTCACGATCGTTTCACAGTAGTGTGCGCGTGAAACTTCGATCCGATGAGTGGACATAAGCGTCTAGAAGGTGGGAATGTGGGCAAGTTGGCGACCACCCGAGATCGTCCGACTCATGACTTATTGTATACCTCACCGAGATTCGTCCGCTCGATCTGTCAAATCGGCGATCGGATCGAATTAGGATATCAGCTCAAGATTCGTTGGCATAGTCTCTCGCTGCTCGAAGCGGTATCCTCACAAAAATTAACTATGCGCCAAAATTGGCTTTTGACCGGTTGTCGCTTGGGTTTGGTAGTATTGTGGGCAATTTAGCTAGTGTTCGATCGTATTATCATTGGCTCTATAGGGATTTCAATAATTAGGTGCTGTTATGATGATTTCTGCCAGAGAACATTTTCCGCAGTTCACTCCAGCAGAATATCTGGAGTGGGAAGCTCAACAAGATTTGCGTTATGAGTACATTGAGGGCCGAGTCCGTCCGATCGCGGATGAAACTCTCGCTCGGGCGATCGATACGACGACAAATCTTAGCAACCTGCTCCAAGAACATTTGCACGGTACTGTGTGTCGAGTGTTCGGCGATCGGGTCAAAGTGCAGACATTGGAATCCAATTCTTTTTGTTATCCAGATCTAAGCGTGAGTGGGGATGTTCAAGATCGCAGTGCCAATAATTTCATCAGTCACCCGTCCCTAGTCGTGGAAGTTTTATCGCCCAGCACCGAAGCCTATGACCGAGGTGAAAAGTTTGCGCTCTATCGTCCATCGCTTTTTCTCCAAGAATACGTGCTAGTGAGTACCGATTTGATGCATTTGGACGTACATCGGCAGCCATCGCCAGGTCTGTGGGAATTCAGTTCTTATACCTCTGGGGAATCGATGGAATTAACTAGTGTTGATTTTAGTTTGGAGGTCGATCGAGTTTACGAGCAGGTCAGATTTGATGTCGGCTTCTAGTTTGAAGATTGCGACACCCCAAACTTAGATGACGATCGATGGCAACCCGCTGAGACTAAATGCTATGCTCGTTAGATGGGTAGGAGCGGCTGTTGTGCCGATCGATCCTACCTCCGAGCGGGTCGATACTCGCAGCCGATCGTTTTCAACTTCCCACTACAATTTCATGTCCAGATCCCGCGAACCGCTCATCAATCTCGTCTTTTATCACGCCTTCAAACAACCCTTCATCAATCCCTTCTTCTACTTTTATCTTCAGGGGCGAGTCACAGGGCGGGAACATATCCCCAAATCGGGTGGATTTGTGGTGGTGAGCAATCACAGCAGTAATTTTGACCCACCGCTATTGTCGGCAGCAGTATTGCGTCCGGTGGCTTATATGGCCAAGGAAGAGCTGTTTGAGGTGCCAGTCTTGAAAAATGCGATTAGATTGTATGGAGCTTATCCAGTCAAACGCGGCGCGGTCGATCGCCTGACGATTAGAACAGCTTTAGCTTATCTCGAAGAGGGCTGGGGTGCGGGAATTTTTCTCTCTGGGACGCGGACGTCAGACGGCAAAGTCGTCAATCCGCAACCAGGTGCAGCTTTGATCGCGGCAAAGGCACAAGTCCCGCTCTTGCCAGTCTGTCTGTGGGGCACCCACCGCATCGAACAACAGGGTAAAAAATTCCCGCAGGCTACGCCAGTCACGATTAGAATCGGCGAACTTATCCCGCCGCCAACTTCCACCAAAAGGTCGGAACTCGATCGAGTCACGGCGATCTGTACGACCAAAATTAACGATTTGCACGATCTCGGACGGTAATAGTCTTGGAGATAAGATTAGTACCCTATCTCCCCGCTCCCCGCTAACTACTAGTTCAAAATTGTTATAATTGTCCAGACAAATATCATCAGATCGCACGCATGGAAAATTTACGGGAGCAATTGGCCGAACTGATTGATGAAGCCGAACTAGAGTGGCTGAAGCCACATATCCAAAAAGATGCCGTCATCTTAGTAACTCCAGATCTCGATCTTTTAGATGTGGCTGTAGCGATCGCTAGTGACAATACTCAATCTGTACAACATTGGATCGGCGAGCAACTTTTG
>NZ_JANPGM010000204.1:0-9218 GCF_031423935.1 Chamaesiphon sp. VAR_69_metabat_338 | reverse complement strand
GGAAATCGAGGTAGCCGAACGTGTTGGAATTTCGCCGATTTCTTGTTACGAGATCGTGCTGGCTCAGGAGCGGGGGCGTTTGGAGTTGCCCTGTGCTGCTGAGGATTGGTTTCGGGATGCCTTGGAGCCAATGGATATTGTGTTGTTGCCTTTGAATGCTGAGGTTGCTTGTCGGGCGGTGAGTTTATCTGCCGTTCACAAAGATCCATTCGACCGATTAATTATTGCAACAGCGTTGGTTTATGAGGGACGATTAGCTAGTGTAGACGGCTTATTTCCACAGTATCCTGAGATTCATAATCGATTGTTAAAATCATAACTTTTCGATTGAGTTATTAGTATGGCGTTAGTGTCGGCGTTTTTATTAGCGATGATTCCTAAGTTGCTCCAGTTTGCGCCAATTCCCGATGTGAATGATTATAAGACATGCAAATTAAATCTATCAAAGTTGATAATTTTAAATCATTAGTTGGTTTTGAGTTGCCTTTAGCTAAGTTTAGCTGCTTAGTTGGGCTAAATGGTTCTGGCAAGTCTACAGTATTGCAATTCTTTGATTTTTTATCTCAACAAGTCAAAGGCGATCTAAGTGGTTGGTTAAAAAAGCGACAGTGGGAATCTTCCGATCTCAATTCAAAGTTAACTCGTAAACAGAATATTGATTTTGAAGTTTCACTTTCTCACGTAGGTCATTCTGAATTTGAAATTAAGTGGTCTGCTAGTTTTAATCGCAAAATGCTACGTTGTACATCTGAGCGAGTAGAATGGAATAACCAACTGCTTCTGAAAGTAGAAAATGGAACTTATCATGCGTGGACTTTGCAGAATATAGAGCTTGCGGCTAGTCCTACAAGACAGATAACTGTTACTTCTCTAAAAAGACGTGAAATAATGCTATCTGGAGATATTGCTTTCGATTATCAAGGATCTGTAATATCACAGATTAAAGATTCTCAGCTACCAAAAGAAATACATCAACTAAAAGATTTTTTTATTCATTTACACGCACTAGACCTTCTAGCCCCTGAGTTACTTAGGCAAAGAACTAGAGATGCAGGAAATAGTTTAGGGTTGGGTGGTGAAAAGCTATCAGCATTTTTGTATGGATTACGTGAAGAAAAGCGAGCTGATATTCAAGCGAAATTAGCTAAGATTTATCCACGATTTAAGCAAATCGATCTATCATCTCTACCTTCTGGCTGGAAAAAACTCACTGTTCAAGAGCAATTTGGAGATGCGATAGTTAAGACAGAAGCCCGACATGTGGCCGATGGTTTCTTGCGGATGCTGGCGGTTTTTGCTCAATTATCTAAAGAGCAAAGTTTTTTGCTGCTCGATGAAATAGAAAATGGCGTTAATCCCGAATTAATTGAGTTTCTGGTAGATGAATTAGTTAAATCCGATCCGCAAGTATTGATTACTACTCATAGTCCGATGGTGTTAAATTATCTTGAAGATGACATGGCGATCGAAGGTATTATTTATATATACAAAAATCAGATCGGGGCGACTCAGGCAATTAGATTATTCGATCTACCCAGAATGCGGGAGAAGTTGACAGTGATGGGTGCGGGAGAAGTATATGAAGATACGCTGTTGACGCAGCTAAATGCAGAAATTTTGGGAGATGATTGATGCATTTAGTGTTGAGTGGAGAGGGTGCATCGGATGTTGGGAGCGATCTCGAAAATATCGGCCCGATTACCAAATTGGTTGCGCGGTTAGTCGAGAGGCGATTAGGTTACTCCCTAGTTGATAAAGATTTGAAAGATTTGAAAGCTTTGACGTTATTCTCGAAAGCAGAACTAGTAGATTGCGCCAGCCAGATGCCACGTCGATCTCGGGTGGGCAAGAATCAACCGCGTGAAACGCGCTATTTTTACAATAATGCTCGCGCTTTGGCCTTATTGGCGAGGGAACTAGAGGCAGAAGATCTGATAGTTGTACTGTTTAGAGATGGAGATGGTACTGCGAAAAGCAACCGGCAGGAGTGGGAACAGAAACTTCAATCGATGCTAAAGGGTTTTGCGGTAGAAGAATTGACAACGGGTGTACCAATCTTGCCCAAACCAAAATCTGAAGCTTGGTGGCTGTGTGCGTTACGTGATAATTATCAAAATTGTCAGCAGTTAGAAGATGAATCGGGTAATGATGCTTCGCCTAATTCGTTAAAAAGTCAAATTGAGGTATGTCTGGGCGAACCTGCTACCCGCTTATTACTCAACGATAAGATCGATGCTGGTGAGATCGACATCGATCGAATCGACATGGAGAGTCTGAATAAATTCAAGCAGAGACTGAATCAGGTGCTGGATGGCTTGTTACCAAGTTACGAGAAAGGATCGATAGTCGATCGAGATATGAAGACTTAAAGATTGTCTCTTACCCACTGCTTAAAAGATTTAATTGCTTGGCTGCTACCAACTACTTGACTTTGCCGAACGTATGGATTGATTAGGTCAACGATCGGTAGATCTGGGAATGTGGGGCTAGAATCCGATCTGACATACTTACCATCTTGTAAGACTTCGATCTGCAAACCTTGTTTGCCATATCGCCACAGTTCTGGCACACCTAAAATTTGATAATTTTCTAGTGGGGTGCGAGATGTCAGATCGATTTCTACAGCTAGATCTGGCGGTGGATCAATATTCATGTCTAGACGATTTTTACCAAGCACTAATGCCTGATTTTGGATGTAGAAGCAGGCATCTGGCTCTACGCCTTGAGTCATTATTTCACTTTTTAAAGTTGTCGATCCGAGCGAATCATAGTCAATATTGAGTTTGTCGAGTAGAATCTTGATGATATCGCCGATAATTTCCTTAGCTTTTTCATGTTCCGGCAATGGCACCATAATCTCTAAATAACCGTGACTATAAGAAACTCTGGCAGAACGATGTTCGCCTAAATCTATCAAAATGTTTTCAAATTGCTGCCAACTAACATCTTCTAATAAAAGTTGCTGCCCTGGCTTAATTTTTAGTTGTCTTAACTCTAATAACATTAGCAATTATCTCTATAAAAACAGTTCGATCGCCTTGTGAATTTGGATATATTGAAGATTGAGCTAGCCTAATATTAGCAGGTTTCAAGCAACGCCGTACCCCGTACATGGATGATTATAAGCATCGAAGATAAATTGCGACTCAATTCCTAGACAGGAATTACTTGGATCGATTGATGCCCGATCTGCCAGTAATTGCTAGATGGCTTCGCGGTATTGTTATCTTCTTTCGATGCCGTAATGACCTCCCCTACTATTCTATCAAATGAAGATTGAACCAATCGAATTATAGATATGCCAAGTTTGACAGCATTCAAAGATAGGTTGAGAGAAGTATTGAGAGCTTGTTATTCAGCTACGGAAAACGATCGATAGTCGATCGAGATATCAAACCTTAAAGATTGTCTCGTACCCACTATATAAAATATCTACTTGCTTGGCTATTACCAACTACTTGACCCTGTCGAACACATCGATCGATTAGATCGACGATCGATACATCTGAGAATGTGGAGCTAGAATCCGATTTTATTATAACTTATAGAATTGATTGTCAATATTCCTGTTGATAGATGTCAGAGAATTGTAGTAAACTTAAGATGTTGGGGTGCAAACGCAAGATCGTGTAACTCTCGATCGAGATCGAACTCCTTTTAGAGCTACTTAGTTTCGTGAACCCTGACATTTAACTTACAGTAGTTAGGTATAAATAATTGAGCATCGATCGATAATCCATAAATCTTATGTCAGCTATTCTTTTTGGCTCTATTAGTACGATCGCCGACACATCCGAACTACAAAGACAGGCTTTCAATCAAGCTTTTAAGGCTCATGGACTAGACTGGAATTGGAGTCAAGCAGACTATTTGGTAATGCTAGAAAAAAGCGGCGGTCAAAATCGAATTAACGATTATGCAGATTCGATTCTCCAGGGGAGCGGCTCCGCTAACGGACAAACGGTTGATACTGAGGCAATTCATCGATCGAAGTCCGAGTTTTTTCAAAACAGTTTAACCAAATCTCAAATCGAGCCTCGTTTCGGTGTCGTTGAAACAATCCAGAGTGCAAAAATTCAAGGCTTGAAGATCGCTTTTGTAACAACAACTACTAGGGAAAATATTTCGTTATTGATATCAGCTTTGCATCTAAGGATCCAGGTAAGTGATTTTGACCTCATCTTAAATGCCGAGCTTGTCGATCGCCCAAAGCCAGACAAAGCAGCCTATACTTTCGCGCTAGAAAGACTGGGTGAAAAGTCGGCTGATTGCATTGCAATTGAAGATAACTTGGCCGGAGTAGAATCTGCGATCGCAGCGGGTATAAATTGCATCGCTTTTCCCAATCAAAACACCGCTCATCACGATTTTGATAGAGCTAAACATTTAGTCGATCGATTGGACTTTGACGAGCTGCAAAAATTTCTTGTCAGCAAATAGAACGATAAATATAACAAGCAGTACAGAAGCAAATTATGAGTACAGAAATCGTCGATTTTCGCGCACTTTCACCATTTGGAATCGAGGCCATTGGGATTAATATCAATGAGATAAACGATAAAGATCTAGTTTCTTTAAAACATACCATTGCCAGTAATGGCTTCCTTATCTTCCGGAAACAGGCAGTGAGTGATGCAGACTTTGTGGCTTTCCTCAGTCGATTGGGGCCGATGACTTTTACAGCGGGTGAGATACCAGTATCAGATCGACCCGAGCTGAATGTAGTCAGCAATATCGGGCGCACAGATCGACCTCCTCGGAGCGTTTTTCATACAGATACTAGCTATGTTGCTAGACCGCCGGCCTTCACCGCCTTACGCGCGGTAACTATCCCTGCATCGGGTGGCGCAACCCTATTTTCGGATCAATACCGTGCTTATGAGACTTTGCCCGCAACTGTGAAGGCGCAGCTTGCCGATGCGCGGGTGCTGCATGTCATGTCTGGACTAACACTAGACGATCGCCAAGAAACCCAAAGTTGGCATCCCTTGTTGCTGCCGCATCCTCTGTCCGGTCGATTAGCCTTATTTTTATCGACACCAGAACGCTGTCAGGCTATATCAGGTATAGCAGTCGATGCGCGGTGCGATCGAGCGCGGCGGATCGTGCGGTTGCTCTATCAGCACTCGATTCGCCACTATCGGCTTTACCGTCACCGATGGCAACCCGGCGATATTGCGGTCTGGGATAATCGTTGCACGATGCATCGTGCCGACCACTCACAGGTTATTGGCGATCGAGTATTGCATCGGGGGCTGGTGTTGGACGCACCAATTTTCTAGACGAGTAGACCTTTCCATGGTCGATTCAGGTGGAAGGTTATGCTCCAGCGACTTGATAATTATTAAAAAGATTGTTAACTTTCATAAAGAGCTATATAAGTGGCATGTATTAGTAACATTAGGAAAAGATAATGACTAACGTTCAGGCAACTTTCCAGGCTACGGAGACAGCTTTTCATGTTGAGGGGTACGAAAAAATCGACTTTAGTTTGCTTTATGTAGAGGGAGCATTTGCCGTTGAGAACGCTGAGATTGCTGAGAGCTACCGTCAATTCGGTCGCTGTCTAATGGTCGTGGATGAAGCGGTGGATGGTTTGTATGGCGAGCAGATTCAAGCCTATTTCCAGCATTATCAAATCGACCTCACCGTCTTTCCCGTTTCAATTAAGGAGACAGATAAAACATTGCAGTCGGTCGAGCGAATTGTCGATGCGTTTGCAGATTTTGGGTTGCTTAGGAAAGAACCCGTGTTAGTTGTTGGTGGTGGCTTAACCACTGATGTGGCGGGCTTTGCTTGTGCCACGTATCGCCGTCGCACGAACTATATTCGAGTGCCGACAACGTTAATCGGGCTGATCGATGCCAGTGTGGCGATCAAAGTTGCCGTCAATCACGGTAAGTTAAAGAACCGACTGGGTGCTTATCATGCGTCGCAGAAAGTGATTTTGGACTTCTCATTCCTGAAGACGCTGCCTGTAGATCAGGTACGTAACGGTATGGCCGAACTGATCAAAATCGCTGTGGTCGCGAACAACGGTATCTTCGAGCTGCTAGAAAAATACGGGGAAGACCTATTACACACTCGCTTTGGCTACTTGAATGGCACGCCTGAGTTACGCAAGATCGCGCACAAGGTCACGTATGATGCCATTAACACCATGCTCGGCCTAGAAGTACCCAATTTACACGAGCTAGATCTCGATCGAGTGATTGCTTACGGTCATACCTGGAGTCCGACACTGGAACTAACGCCGGAGATCCCGATGTTCCACGGTCATGGGGTGAATATCGATATGGCGTTCTCAGCCACTATTGCTCAGCAGCGGGGCTATATTTCCGTTGGGGAGCGCAATCGGATTTTAGGATTGATGAGCCGGATCGGTCTGGCGATCGATAGCTCTTATCTAACGCCCGAATTATTGTGGAAAGCCACAGAATCGATCGGTCGGACGCGAGATGGTTTGCTCCGCGCCGCCGTGCCTCACCCGATCGGGAGTTGTTCTTTCCTCAACGATTTAACTAGGGCTGAGTTAGACGAGTACCTAGCGATTCACAAAGAGATCTGTCGGGACTATCCTCGCGGTGGCGATGGCGAAGATATGTTTATCTCATTGGCAGCGGTGAGTGCTCCTGTTTCAACCGGAGTGGAAGCATGACGTTTACCTCTAGCGCGATCGAATCGCCCAGACCCGTGACACCGCTGGGGATTCTAGCCGCAAAGCTGGAGTCGCTCAGTCAGCAGCTAGCAGCCTCGGATATCGATCCCAAGTTGAAGTCCGAACTGCGCCAAGCCTGCGAGTTGGCAAGTGGGTTAGATCCTTATCTGAGTCACTGTACGACCCCTGAGTCGCCAGCTCTAGCATCGCTAGTGCGGCGTACCCAAGCCGAAGACTGGAGCCAACGGTTTGCCGATCGAGAAACAGCCCAACAGCTAGAGCAGGAAATGCTCTCAGGGCATGTCGAAGGTCAATTTCTCAAATTCCTGGTGCATGTGACCCAAGCGCAACGAATATTAGAAATCGGCATGTTTACTGGTTACTCTGCCCTAGCGATGGCGGAAGCTCTGCCGGATAGTGGCGAACTGGTTGCCTGCGAGGTCGATGCCTATGTGGCGAAGTTTGCCCAGGACTGCTTTAATGATTCTCCCAGCGGGCACAAGATCTCGGTCAAAGTGGCACCGGCAATGGCGACGCTCCAGCAGTTAGCTGCTGCAAATGAGAAGTTCGATCTGGTCTTTATCGATGCCGATAAGGCTGGCTATGTAGACTATGTGAATTTCTTGCTCGATCGTGACTTGCTGACACCACACGGTTTTATCTGTGTGGATAACACGCTGATGCAGGGGCAACCCTACTTAGCAGGGGAGTCTACAGCCAATGGGATGGCGATCGCCACGTTTAACCAGACAATCGCGGACGATCCGAGGATCGATCGGGTGTTGTTGCCGTTGCGAGATGGTCTGACGTTGATTCGTCGCGTGTAGAATCCGTTCGAGATCTGCTGGTAGGGGAGGGCGGGTTCGTTCGGTATTTACTTGTATAAATCTGGAATAGCTAGCATAAACCCGCCCCTACGGTCGATCTACACAAAGTGTTTGGTGTATTGCAGAGATCTGTAGGGGCAGGTTTGCGGCGTGCGCACGCCTTTGTTTCCCGACGGTTTAGCGGATGCAACCACGCGGAGGTTTCCTCCGCATGTGTTGCACCAAGCAGCGCGACAAGACAATGCTAAAAATTATCGTCTAACACTAACAGATTCAAACAAACCTGCCCTCCCCACCAATCCCCTCGATCTTCTATATTTCTTTCATAATCTGCTCCACCAACACCGAATTATTTTCCCAACTTACATTCCATCATGGGTTTTGAAAAAGCAGATCGCAAACAGCTACAGGAGGTAATCACAACGATCGTCAAAACAGTCGCAACTCTAACACTGCTGCTGTTGGTGCTACCTTTAAACCTGACTTTAACCGCGATCGCGTTGCTGAGAGCGGCTGTATTTCAACCACCTAGAGCGATCGCCTCCGACCCGAAAACAATCCTGATTAGTGGCGGTAAAATGACCAAAGCATTGCAGCTAGCCCGATCGTTCGATCGGGCGGGTCATCGGGTCATCCTGATCGAATCGCACAAATATTGGCTCACTGGGCATCGATTCTCGTGGGCGGTCGATCGCTTTTACACCGTTCCCAAGCCTCAAGCCAAGGATTATCTCGACGCGTTACTAGCGATCGTCAAGACGGAAGGCGTAGATGTTTATATCCCAGTCTGTAGTCCGGTTGCCAGTTATTACGATGCCGAAGCCAAGCAAGTACTCTCTAAGTATTGCGAAGTAATGCACTTCGATCCAGAACTGGTGCAACAACTGGATGATAAATCTGAGTTTTCAGCGATCGCCGCATCGTTAGATCTTGCTGTCCCTGACTCCTACCGCATTACCGACCCGCAACAGATCCTAGACTTCGATTTTGCCAAGCAACCACACACATACATTCTTAAGAGTATTCCCTATGACTCGGTGCGGCGGTTGAATCTGACACAGTTGCCTTGCGAGACATCACAGGAGACAGCAGCATTTGTTGCGGAATTACCAATTTCAGAGCATAACCCGTGGATTATGCAAGCATTTATCACCGGGCAAGAATATTGCACCCACAGCACCGTGCGGAATGGGGAATTGCAACTGCATTGTTGCTGTGAGTCGTCAGCTTTTCAAATTAATTATGAAATGGTAGATAAACCGGAGATCGCAGCGTGGGTGAGCAAGTTTGTAAGTAGCCTGAAGCTGACAGGGCAAGTTTCGTTTGACTTCATTCAGACAGATGATGGGGGTGTCTATGCGATCGAGTGCAACCCGCGCACCCATTCAGCGATTACGATGTTTTACAGTCATCCCGATGTCGCTAAGGCTTATTTAGAAAGCGATTTCTCCCTCATTCAACCGCTCGCATCCAGTCGTCCGACTTACTGGATCTACCATGAAGTTTGGCGATTGGTGACGCAACCCCAGCAGATCGGACGGCGGCTGAAAATCATTGCTAGTGGTAAAGATGCCATCTTTGATTGGGCAGATCCACTGCCATTTTTGATGGTGCATCACGCCCAGATTCCCTGGCTGCTGCTCGAAAATTTGTGGCAGCTAAAAGGCTGGATGCGGATTGATTTTAATATTGGCAAACTCGTCGAGCCAGCCGGAGATTAATTTATGGTGCTA
>NZ_JANPGM010000203.1:0-5750 GCF_031423935.1 Chamaesiphon sp. VAR_69_metabat_338 | reverse complement strand
CGCCGCGTGCGCGATCGTCAGGCTCGATCGATCGCCGATTCGATGAAGGTTTATTTACTCAAGTTAGAAGATACCTTCGAGGCCGATTTCCAGGCTTATCAACCTTCCGATCTGCAACTCCTAGACTTCTTTAGCGGCAACAAGCGCGAACAGTTCAACCAAGCCGCCCAGAAAGGCTTCCAGCAGTACATCAATGACAAATATGCCGCCTGGACGCTCTCAGCCCAAAAGGAACTCACAGCGGCTTTTAGCGAACTCTCCGAGCAAGCTCAAAAACATGGTGGCGATTATCAGAACATCACCCAAGAGATGGCAGAAAAACTGACAGGTAAAATCCATACCCGCAGTAAGGCTCTCGATGATGATGGTACGCCAGCATGGGCAAAATGGGCAATGGGTTTATTTTCGATCGCGTCTGGTAACTTTGCAGTAGCAGCTCTCGCCGTTGGCGGTTTCAATTTCCAGAGCATCATGCTCAATATCTTTACCACAGCGGGGATTGCCGTTGTCTTCGGCGCGCTCCTCGGCCCGATTGGGATTATGGCAGCCGGTATCGGTGTAGCGGCTTTTCAAGTCGAACATGCACGGAAGTATTTCGCGCAGGAAATCAAGAAGCAATTAGTTGCTAAATTGCCAGAGATTTCTAAAGAACAATGGCAGCCAATTTATAGTGCGGTGCAGGAATGTTTCGATAGTTACGAACGCGAAGCGATCGAACGGATCGATGATGATATCAAAACTCGCAAAGTCGAACTCCAAAATCTCGTCAAACAGAAGGAATCTCAGGAGATCGATCGAGTTACTGAGGTGAATCGGTTACAACAATTTGAAGCTGATGTGGTGAAAGAGTCACAATCGATCGAGGCTTTCTATCAAGGATTCTTGAATGGTTAATTTCTAGTGGAGACAGATCCCCGACTTCTTCGAGAAGTCGGGGATCTAGCAGTAATGGTGAAAATATTAGCTGAAACTGCTAGTTGGAGTTATTGATTGACTTGGAAAATATATTTTATCGACTCAATGAAAATGCCCACATCATGAAGCAAGCTGAAACTAATAATCCAACAGCAATCAATAAGCGATGTTTGCCAAATAAGGTTCGATCTCGAATAATGAGGAGCAAGCTAATTACTAGCGGTACTATGACACCTAGTTCGATCGACAAATTTCGATAAAATAGGTAATTATTTAATTGAATCTTACCCGCGCTAGGTAGCAGCCCGAATGGGAGCCGAAATACTTCTAGACTTGGATACAGTAGCGGTAGTGGCAATACTCCAGTCAGTAAATCTAATAACAAATGAGATAAACCAGCCAATACGGCTTGCAAACTCATCAGCTCTAGAGTTTTACCACGCTTACCCAATAAATATAGAATTAAAATAGTGCAAGCTGGAACTATTAACGCTCCTATGAACGAATGAGTAGTCCTAACTCGATGATTGTTATATTTTAAAATTAGGGAGGGGATAAGATAGTCGATATCTGGTATCGAGGCGATCGCGACCAGCCACATTAGCCAGGGTAAGTTATATTTGCTTGAAGATCGAACTCGATCGTTTATCTGGAACTCTGTTGTTGTTAGATAAACCGTCAAACCCGCCAAGCTATGACCGATGAATGAAGACATTTAAAATTCAGGATAGGCTTTGTAGAACTATTATTGCGATTGACAATTACTAATATTTCTCTATTTTAACCAATGATTTGATATCGCACAAAGTGAAGGTAGTTCGATTCTAATAGCCAAACTTATAATATCGACCATAACTTTGGGGATAATATAAATAAGTAGTTTCTTCAAGGATTGATATCTCGCCAGGTATAAGCATTGGTAAAATAGCCCAAGTGCTTGACGTTAGTAGTTACAACAATAACCTCTCGACCGGGATATCGATCGTTCAATATCGACCAATGAGCCGCAATAATCATATCCCCATCGATGTTTTTATCGTTAGCGGTAGCTTTTCCCTCGCTTCTCGCTCTCGCCCACAAATCCGCAGCCAGTTCCATTACATCTCTAGTCAATGGTAAAAAATCAATGAGATTTACTAAAGCATCCAACTGTTGTAAACCAGAGCGTACTGGACGATCGATTAAAGCTAGCTTCAATCCTCTTCTCACTTCATAGTCACAAATATCGGAACTGACTACGTATACACTTCTTGCCAATAATTTGTAAAGCCATTCACCACATTCTTTAGCTTCACCTTGCTGATAAGGTGAAGACAATAATCCTAAAACACCACTATCTAAAAATACAATCATGCTCTATTCTGGTGAATAAAGTTTGCGCCCAGGTTCTCTACTACTATCTACTATCTGTTTAAAATCTTCCCATAGTTGTGCTCTTTCTGTTGACTCCTCTGGTGTTAATTCTTCATCCAGCCATTGACGCAGTACGGTTTGAATCGCCTTGTTTCTTTCTAGTTGTTCGGCAGAGGATCTATCTAGATTATTGACAGCTCCGCTTGGATCGTGAATCTTAGATTGTTTAGCTTGACTGAGTGGTTCTAACATAAAATAACGGCACGCAACTTCTACTATCTCAATTTTAAGTCTAAATCGATCCAATCGACAAATTATTTTAAATTACTTATTTACTGAACCCGATCGTCAAACCATGAACTCTTCACTCCTCACCCATCTTCAAACCGCTGCTGACAAGCTAGGAATCGATTCAACGTCTAAATTGGGTAACGATCTCAAAACGCTTGCCGGTAAATCAGCTCGATCGAATTATCAGATTGCTGTATTTGGCCCCTTTAATCATGGTAAATCGACATTATTAAATGCGATCTTAGGTAATAAAACATTGCCGATCGATCTGATTCCGACAACGGGTGCGGCGATTAAGGTTGTCTATGGTGAAGAGTTAGCGACTAAAATTACTTTAACTAATGGGCAAATAATTGCGGCGAAGAATACCGATATTTTAACTGAATTCGCGACTTTAGATAACGATCGGCGGATGCGGGATGATGTGGCAGAAGTCGAGGTGAGTTTTCCCCATCCGTTTTTACAAACTGGGGTAGAATTAATCGATTTACCTGGTACGAACGATCGCGATGAGCAGGATAATTTGGTACGAGATCGATTGTTGGCAGCGGATTTGGTGGTAAATGTGTTGGATGTGCGCAAACTAATGACACTCGGCGAACGCGAACATCTGCGGGATTGGTTGGAAAATCGCGGGATTAATACCGTCGTATTCGTGGCAAATTTTACGAATATGTTGGAGCCAGAAGAACAGAAGGAAGTGCAACACCGCTTGCGATTTGTGGCTGAAAGTTTTCGATCTCAATTACCACCAGGGATTAGCAATCTCTATCGAGTTGATGCGCTGCCAGCCCTCCGCGCCCGTCTGAAGGGCGATGACGCGACTTTACATACTTCGGGGCTATCGGCGTTTATTTCGGCTCTCCAGGCGATCGTGTCCCATCAGCGGGAAGAGCTAACTGAGGTGCGGCTGCCAGTGTTGCAATCGTTAGGAGTGGAGATCCAAGGCTTATTGCAAGCGCAGATTGCCAAATTAACCGCAGCAGTAACCGAACATCGAGAGAAATGCGATCGAGAATTAGCTCTCAAGCAGCAAGCCCAAAAATTAATCCAAACTGGTTGGGAAACTAGCCTCAAAGAAGTCGAGCAGTGGTTGTATTTACCAAATCTAATTGGCTTTTATCAATCACCTTTGACTGATGCGATTCGCCGGACGCAATTTCATGAATGGGAAGCAAATAATGTCCGTCCGCGCCTACAACATTCGCAACAAGAGATTAATGATTGGGTGAATAAAGCTGAAAACTTTTTTAATACTTCACCTGTCGAACCACTCAAGATCGTGCTGCCAGATCCGCCCGAACTATTATTACCAGAATCACCAACACCACCACCAAAAGCAGATTCACCATCATTATCTTTAGATAACTTGACACCTGCGGCACTTGCCGCCGGATTGGGCTGGGTATTGGGTGGCCCAATCGGTGCGGCAGTTGTTGGGGGTGCGAGTACGATTGCTAATAAACTAGCTAGCGATCGACCATCAGATAGCAATCCTCCACCGAAAGTGGATAATTCAGCAGAAGTATTAGAAGCTTATACCGATGCGGCTGCTGATTATTTATTCAGACTAAACACCGAACTAATGGCGACGATTAAAGTCTATCGCGATCGAGCGCATCTAGCAATTAATCCAGAGCTGAAGATCGATCGTCAAATCGACACCCAGCAACAAGCAAAATTAATCGAACTAGAACGATGTTTGGCAGATATATTAACATCATCCTGAGTTCGATCCGATCGATCTCTAAACTTACTCGTATTCACCGAGATCGCCGCATCAATCCAAATTGGTTGCCGATGAGTCGATCCAACCAGCGAGCGGGTAAAAATCGGGGTAAATACCAGTTAATGAGGGGATTGGGTGCGATCGAATAACGTGCTTTTGGATGTTTTGTTTCAAACGCTATCCGAATAAATTCTGCGACTTTTGCTGATGAATATCCATTTTTCCCAACTTGTAAAAAATACTTTTGAAATGCTTCTAAAATACTGCGATATTCAGTAGAATCGTACCGACTCAGATCTTGAGCGGAATCTTTATCCCAAATCGGGGTAATCACAGGCCCTGGCCCGATAATAATCACATCGATATCGTGCAATAGTAATTCGCGGCGTAAACTATGCGATAGCCCTTCTAGCGCATGTTTGCTGCCAGCATAGGCACCCATAAAAGGAGCGGCAACCTTACCGCCAACGGAGCTAATATTAATTACTCTACCCGGTCGATTGGTCTGAGATTGCTCGATCTTCAGTAATGGGAAAAATGCTTGAGTTATAGCGATCGGGGCGATAACATTTACCTCAAACTGCCAGCGAATTTCATCGATCGATTGATACATTAATGGGCCACTAGTAGCAATTCCAGCATTATTAATCAGTCCGCCCAGACCCCGATCTCCGACGATTTCAGTGACTCGATCGACCGCTGATTAAATCGATGGCGCATCGGTGACATCAAATACTAACGGTGTGAAATTCGCTCCGATTTCAACTTTGAGCCGTTGGGCATCTGCCGCTGTCCGAACGCTGCCAAAGACCTGATAGCCACGCTTGGCAAATTCCTGTGCTGCACTATAACCAATGCCAGAAGAAGTTCCGGTAATTAAAATAGTCTGCATATGTTTAGTAACTCGTCGGGTTAGTTATTGGCAGTGTAAACTATGGACTATAGTCCAATGTCAAGGGGCGACGATGTTAATTAGCGAACTCTCTAAAAGATCGGGTTTACCGATCGATACTCTGCGTTTTTACGAGAAAAAGGGTTTAATCGATAGTGAAATGGTCGATCGACAGACAAATAATTACCGCATTTATAACGAGCAGAGTCTAGAGAGATTAGTCCTGATTCAACAGGCGAAAAGGCTAGGATTTACGCTAGCAGAGATTCAGGAATGGATCGCCAGTTTTGAGAGCGATCGACTAACCAATGATGAAAAACAAGTAATTCTCAACCGGAAGCTGCAAGAAGTAGACGATCGGCTGGCTGATTTACAGCAGATGCGAGCCTATTTAGCCGAGAAAATCGATCGATTAATCGATTGATTAAATTTCATTATCGATCGGCTCGAATAATCCGCGAACTGCCTGCTGCTGGATATTCAAATGACAATAACACTTTGCATGTAAATCCCCAGAAGTGTTGAATGATAGAAACAACTGGTATAAAATTACCCCCATTCAGATAAAAT
>NZ_JANPGM010000202.1:0-7232 GCF_031423935.1 Chamaesiphon sp. VAR_69_metabat_338 | reverse complement strand
GGGTACCGATGCGGTGTGGTTCTACGATATGCAGGCGGATGGTTTATCGTTGGATGATAAGCGGCAACCTGTGGAGCGAAACGATATTCCCGATCTGGTGCAGCGATGGCATTTTAGGGATCTGTTGAAGGATGTGGATCGGGGTGAAAAGGCGTTTTTTGTGTCGAAGGAATCGATCGTCGAAAATGGTTACGATCTCTCGATTAATCGGTATAAGGAGGTGGAATATGCTGAGGTGGTTTATGAGTCGCCAAAGACGATTTTAGGTAAGTTGAAGGCTTTAGAGGATGAGATCCGAGCGGATCTCGATGAGCTAGAGGGAATGCTGTAGTGATGGATAAACGATTTATCTGGCTGGAAGTTAGTAAAATTGTTGCTGGTTATCCATTGCTGGAATGCGACCGCTGTGCTGTAGCTGTATCCAATTGGCTCACAGCCAATGAAATTCCCTATAAAATCATTAGATTAAGGACACAGCGCAGGAGTGAATTTTTCATCGTTAGTCAAAGGTATGGGATGAGCGATTCAATTACGGAAAATGGAACTCACTATGGTGTGGAAGTATTGGGTCTAGTCTTTGATAATTTGTCTGAATATGGGTTATCGAGAGTTGAGTGGATTGCCGATTTTAATTGTCGAAGTGGTCGGTTTATAATCGATGAAGTAGAATCTTTAGGAGGTTAATAATGGCTGATTTATATGAAACACTCGCCCAAATTAAAGCGGCTCCAGGGATGTATTTAGGTCGTCCATCAGTGAGCGATTTGTTTATGTTTTTAGCAGGATATGAGTTTGCCAGGTCGAAGATGGGTCAGGATCTCGATGAGAGTGAGGAGCTATTTTATGAGAATTTTCAGCCGTGGTTACAGGAGCGGTTTGGGGTGAAAAGTGTAACGAGCTGGGCGAAGTTAATTATGCTTTCTTGTCATGATGAGAAGGCAGGTTTTGATAAGTTCTTTGGTTTGTTGGATGAGTTTGTAAAACATACGCAAAGACAGGCGGCTTAGGTTTTATGTTGAATGATGGGATTCGATTGGATTTAGATGAGCTAGAGGGAATTTTATGAAAGTGGCAAGAATGCGTATCGATTTGCCTAGCAATTGGCAATGGTCTAAATGTAGTGATGTTATGGATGTTCGTGATGGAACGCATGACACTCCAAAATATACTCAATTTGGATATCCATTAATTACATCTAAAAATTTAAAGCCTGACGGAATTGATTTTTCGGATGTCTCATATATTTCGGAAGAAGATCATCGCGATATAAGCAAGCGTTCAAAGGTAGATAGAAATGATATTTTATTTGCAATGATTGGGACTATTGGGAATCCTGTTATTGTTGAAACAGACGAAGAGTTTTCGGTGAAAAATGTTGCTCTGTTTAAATTGGCAAAAAGTTATATAGATCCTGTGTTCTTTAAATATCTTTTAGGTACACCAATTATTCAAAGACAATTAATTAATGAAACACGGGGAGGAACTCAAAAATTCGTTTCCCTTACAGTTTTGCGTAATATGCTCATTCCTTATCCGCTACCGGAAGAACAGAAGCGGATTGCGGCGATTTTGGATAAAGCCGATCGAGTGCGACGCAAACGGCAAGAGGCTATCCGATTAACTGAAGAACTAGGTCGATCAATTTTCCTCAACATGTTTGGCGAACAGCATAATTATCCTAAGTCACTCGTTGGCAGTATATGTACAGTAAAGGGAGGTAAACGATTACCTATAGGACATCAATTAGTTTCTAATGATACTGGTTATCCATATATTAGAGCTGGAAATCTCAAAAAGGGGACTACTACCGGAGAACTACTTTATTTAAAACAAGAGACACATCAGGCTATCAAAAGATATACGATTTCCTCTGATGATGTTTACATAACAATAGTTGGTGCATATATAGGTGATGTTGGAATTATTCCAATTGAATTAGACGGTGCTAACTTGACTGAAAATGCAGCTAAATTAGTTATCAAGGATAATCGCGTAACTAATTACTTTATCTCTTATTTCTTGAGATCTGATATTGGGCAAAGGCAAATAAAATCAAAAATCAAAACTACAGGGCAGCCAAAGTTTGCGCTTTTCAGAATAGAAGAAATTGAAATACCTATCCCTCCTCTTGAAATGCAGGAAAAATTTCAACTAATAATAGAAAATATTGATAAAAATAATTATTCGATGAGTGTTCATTATCAAGAGTCTGAAAATCTCTTTAACTCTCTGCTACAAAGAGCCTTTCGAGGGGAACTCTAAACGCGAACTTGGTGGCGATCGAGAAGTTGCGATCGAGCGACAAATTAATCAATGTCAGGTGTAGTAAGTATCCTCATTCTGACCTTATCATCTTCAACCACACTAAAATGACCGTGCCAATCATCTCTAAGCGCGATCGCCTTGGCTACTTTTTCAGCAATTACCAAACTAGAAGGTGCCTTAATCCGAAATAAAACAATGCCAGCAGTAGCAAGTAACTTATTCCGAAAAGCCAACTCACCAAAATCCTTATCAAACGTTAAAACGATCCGGTCTTCAGCTTGAGCGCGTTCTAATACTTGCGGATCGGCAATACCTGGAGAATCAGATCTAATCCACGCCACATCATGCCCATTTTCGCGGAGTGCCTCAACAGCATCCAAGGGGAAATTTTCATCAGCCAGAAACCGCATAAATTAAGCCGGAATAGCATAAACTTTTTCAGACTGAAGCAATGTGCTGGCATAGCTCAGACAGGCTTGAATATCCTCGATCGCCATCCCTGGATAATTCCGCAAAATTTCCTCTGTACTCCAGCCTTGAGCCAGCAAATCGATGATAAATTCAACGGCTAATCTAGTGCCTTTAATCGTTGGCTTACCAACCAAGATATTGGGATCGATCGTAATTCGAGATTGCCAGTTCATAAGGTTTAAGGTAGGCGAACGGGGAAAGTTAAGATAAGCGATCGGTACCAAGTCTCTTCATTTTACAACTCCCCCACAGACATGCCTAGCAACTTCGACTTTCTCAACCCCGATTTCCCCCAAATCTTTGACCATGCCACCAACGCCGAAAACTTGGTACATAGTGCGCCCCGTGCCAGTTGCTTCTATATTCGCTACACCCTAGAACAAGCCGTTCACTGGCTTTATGCCAACGATCCCTACCTTCAACTCCCCTACGACGATAAACTCAGCGCACTCATCCACGAGCAAACCTTTCGAGACAACCTCAGCCCCAATCTCTACCCCAAACTTCGCACCATCCAAAAGATGGGAAATATTGCCGTCCATCGCTCTGCGCCCATTAGTGCCAGCGATTCCCTCCACCTGATCGAAGAACTGTTTCACTTCCTCTATTGGCTCTGTCGGTCTTATAGCCCCAATGGTAAGACACTAGGGAAGATTGATTTCAACCCCCAGCTCATCCAGCAGCCTCAAGCACAGGGTAAAAATGAACTTACCCTGATTCAGCTCCAAACCCTCGAAACCCAGCTCTCTCAAGCCGAAGAGATGAAAGCGATCGCGTTGGAGAGAGAACGCCAAACCGCCGCCGAACTCGATCGACTCAAAGCGGAACTCACCGCCCTCAAACAAACCAACACCAAAGTCCCCGACCCCCACAACTACAACGAAACCAATACCCGCAAATATTTAATCGATGTCCTGCTCCGCGAAATGGGTTGGGATCTAACTCATCCCGATTCGATCGAATACCCAGTCGAAGGAATGCCCACATCTGTCAATCCATCGGGTAAGGGTGCTGTTGATTACGTCCTCTGGGATGAGAATGGTTTGCCCCTGGCGGTGGTGGAAGCCAAACGTACCCGCAGAAGTCCTGAAGAGGGCAAGCAGCAAGCAAAACTCTACGCCGACTGTTTGGAGCAGAAATTTCACCAGCGTCCAGTGATTTTCTATAGTAATGGCGATCGAACCTTTATTTGGGACGATCGCAATTACCCAGAGCGGGAGATTCAAGGCTTCCTCAAAAAGGATGAACTTCAAAGATTAATCTGGCGACGTACCAATCATCAGCCGCTCCATTTAGAAGTACCCGATGCCAATATTGCCGGACGCAGCTATCAAACCGAAGCCATCCGCCGGATTAGCGATAATTTCGCTAACAAAAGCCGCAAAGCCTTGTTAGTCATGGCAACTGGCACCGGAAAGACCCGTACAGCGATCGCGATCGCCGATTTGCTCATCAATGCTAACTGGATTAAACGAGTATTATTTCTAGCCGATCGTACCAGCCTCGTCACCCAAGCCAAACGCGCATTTACCCGCCATCTACCCAACGTCACCACCGTAAACCTCAGCAAAGAACAAGACATCGACGGGGCGAATATCGTCTTTTCTACTTATCCGACGATTATGAATGCGATCGATCGAATCGACGGACAAAGTAGAAAATTTGGCTCTGGCTATTTCGATCTAATTATTATCGATGAAGCTCACCGCAGCGTTTACAAGAAATACCGCTATCTCTTCGACCATTTCGATGCCCTCTTGCTAGGGTTAACCGCCACCCCCAGAGACGAAGTAAACCGCGATACTTATCAAATTTTCGACCTGGAACAGGGCAATCCCACCTTTGCCTACGAACTCGACGATGCAATTAGAGACGGTCATCTAGTCCCGCCCACAGGCATCGACGTACCGTTTAAATTCCTCCGATCTGGGATTAAATACAGCGAACTATCCCCTGACGAACAAGCAGAATATGAGGAAAAGTTTGCCGATACCGAAACGGGCGAAATCCCCGACGAAATTAATGCCGCCGCCCTCAACCGCTGGCTATTTAACTGCGATACGATCGACCAGGCTCTCGAAGTATTAATGGAACGCGGCATCAAAGTAGACGGGGGCGACAGGTTGGGCAAAACGATTATTTTCGCCCGTCGCCACGAACACGCCGTCGAAATTGAAAAACGGTTTAATCAAAATTATCCCCACTACAAGGGCGCATTCGCCAGGATTATCGACAATTACGATAAGTACGCTCAAAGTACGCTCGATGACTTCTCGGAAGCCGATAAACAGCCGACGATCGCCATTTCGGTAGATATGCTCGACACGGGGGTAGATGTCCCTGAAGTCGTCAATTTGATGTTCTTCAAACCCGTCTATTCCCGCGTTAAGTTCAACCAAATGATTGGCAGAGGTACCCGTCTGTGTCCCGATCTGTTTGGCGTAGGTTTAGATAAGCAAGAGTTTCTGATCTTCGATCTCTGCGCTAATTTTGGCTATTTCCAGCAGCAAATTAAGGAGAAAGACCCAAAACCCGCCGACAGTCTGGGCGAAAAACTGTTTAAGGCACGGCTAGAACTCTATCAGAGCGTGGCAACTAGCAATAATGTCAATCTGAATCAATTACAGCAAGATTTAGGCGACAGTCTGCATCAACAAGTTGCCAGCATGGAAGCCCAGAACTTCATGGTGCGCCGTCACCTTGCTGATGTTGAGGAATTCTCAGTGCGGGAACGCTGGGACAAACTCAATCCACAGGATCTCAAAACGATCGGCACAACCCTCTCACAGCTTCCCAATGGGCTACCAAATGAAAATCCTTTAGTCAAACGCTTTGATTTAATTTGTCTCAAAATTCAACTTGCCATCCTCCAAGATCGATCTGGCTTGGAAACCCTACGGGATAAGGTGCGAGACTTGCTCGGCAACCTGGAAGAGAAACGGACAATTCCCACGGTGAAGGCACAACTTCCCCTGATTGAAGCCGCCCAAGCAGAAAATTGGTGGATTGATGTTACGCCCATTGAGATCGAGTCTCTGAGAGTGAAAATTAGGGATTTAATGCAGTTTGTCGATCGACAAATCGAGAGCATTATCTACACCGATTTTCAAGACGAGCTGGGAGAACTCACCGAAGTTACCGTCCCGATCGAGCAAACAGGCTTCAGCCCTTACCAATACCGTAAGAAAGTTGAAGCCTATATCCGCGCCAATCAAAACCACATTGCGATCGCCAAACTCCGCCGCAATCTCCCCCTTACCGAAACAGATCTCATCGCCTTAGAGGAAATGCTGTTCGTCATCGAGGGCTTAGAAAGCCGCGAGAAGTTCTTAAATGTCTACACCAATACCGCCCAAAACCTCAAAAGTTTTATTCGCACATTAGTCGGACTCGATCGCGCCGCAGCTAAAGAAGCCTTTAGTAAGTACCTACAAAACCAACAATTCAGTGCCAACCAAATCCGTTTTGTCGAGCAAATCATCGATCTGCTCACCCAGCAAGGAGTGATGAACCCACGCTTACTCTATGAGCCTCCATTTACTGACTTTCATCGAGATGGATTGGATGGGGTATTTGGCGATGATGATGCAGATTCGATCGTGGCGATCGTGCGATCGTTCAACCAGGCGGTAGAGATGACATTTGAATCTGCATAATTAATACCTGAGGTCAAAATCGATCGTTGAATGTGCGACCTATCTTTACGGTGGGGCGCGATACAATTGAATACAAAGCAGCGTAAAACAGCTAATCGATCGATCGCCACCAAGCCGAGCAGCACCAATTTTGTCCTGCGAACAGCCGCTCCCGCACATCCTCTTATTCCCTAACTCCCGATGCAACGTTTAGAAGTCGAACAACGTACGATTCTAATTGGCTTGGCTGGTAGCCACGGTTATGGATTGAGCCGTCCCGAATCCGATCTCGACTATCGGGGAGTGTTTATTGCGGGGAAAAAGTATTATTTAGGTTTTGATAAAGTCGAGCAAAAAGATGCCGGCTGGGATACCGAACCTGGGCTGTTTGATTTTCTCAACGGGCAGAAAGATACGGTTATTTACGAGCTAAAAAAATTCATTCAACTTTTAGCAGGTGCCAATCCTAATATCATCGAACTGCTCTGGCTCAAAGATTATCCAGTTAAAACCGAAGTCGGCAAATATCTGCTCCAAAACCGCCGGATGTTCCTTAGTAAGCGAGTCAAACACACATATTCTGGCTATGCTTTCGCCCAGATCAAAAAGATTGAATCTCACCGCAAATGGTTGCTGAATCCACCTCAGATCGAGCCAACTCCCGAACAGTTTGGTTTAACCGGAGAACGCCCCCTAAACAAAGAAGAGTTAAATGCTTTTCTGGAATATCTGTATAGTTTAGTACGTGGTAAGATCGAATACCTTTCTGAAGCCCAAGAGCTACATCAACTCTTAACTGGAGACATCGATTATAAGGGATTGCTCAAACAACACAATCTCACCGATGAAGTTTTAGAATAC
>NZ_JANPGM010000201.1:0-1959 GCF_031423935.1 Chamaesiphon sp. VAR_69_metabat_338 | reverse complement strand
CCCGGCGATCGATTGCAATCGTTCGGGATACTGTAATAATTGCTGTATTGCCAATCCCACATCCTGCGGCTGCGGTACCAAAATTACCGACTCACCCAACAGGCGAGTTTGGGCTTCGGCAAAGGCGGGTGTAAACTGTGGGCCAGCACCGGGAATAGTAACAGCGGGCTTACCCAAACTGATAAATTGCTCAGTTGCCGTTCCTGCCATCGCGATCGCACATTCACCCAATTGCATAAACTCTCGTCCCAATTGAGTGCTAATGGCGATCGTGACTCGATCGTATCGATAATAAAGCGCGCTAGGATCGGGACTAAAATTAGTTAAATCGGCTTCAATTCCTACTAGCTTCATCCATCCCAGTTTGCTAAGATTTTCCTCGATGACATTTAGATCTAGTGTTGAAACGATCGCGGCTAAACAGAGAATTTGACGATCGGGAAAGGCCGGAATTAGACTCTCAACAGCCAAGAGGATCTGGTGCCAATTTGCATAGGCTTCTGGAGGACGGGAGCCAGGAAGTAGCGTCACGATTAACGATCGCGCCAGTTCGCGCTTGAAGGATGGGAGCTGGTTAGATCCAGGTTGAGTGGTACCTATAGCAACGCCATCTGTCATCGGATTACCCAGATCGAAAGCCGGAATTTGCCACTGTTGCAAGACTTCGGCAGTTAATTTGTCGCGAGCAAATACCGCTTGACAGTTGCGACGACTCAACAACCAGCGTTCCCACGGCAGATAATACGAGCCAGTTTTAACTTCGATCGAATTGCGCTGCGAGGCTAAGATGTTTCCCTGACGATCGCGAATATAGTATTCGGATTTTGCCGTACCGATAAAGGCGTATTCCGCACCACTCAACCACGCAAATAATAAGGGGACAATATCCCCCACCGCCAGAATTTTGCCGCCAGATTTGCCCCATTGCCGAATCGTCCGCAGTTGATCGATCGTTAATCCCACCAATCCCCCCTGAAGATCCCGCGCCAATTGGCGATTATCCTGATTGAGAAATCCCCCCGATGGCATCACCTGGACTTTCCCCGCGATCGGAAAATCATGACTGCGATAAGCTTCACCCACACCCACAATCGGCAAGGCAACTATTTCTGACGATTTAGCTAATTTTCGCAACTCTTGGAGCACAGGCAGAGCGATCGCGTCTTCACCGTGTCCGTTGCTGATGCAGAGGAGTTTCATAAATTAGGGGATAGGGAATAGAGGATAGGGAATAGGGACGAGAGTTCAGTCAATTAATTAGACTTTGATATTTCAAACATGTTTGCACGTTTAATTTTATTAACGAGCCGGAAATTGGTAGTTTTTAAACACTATTCTCTATCCCCTATTCCCTATCCCCTACCTCTTCCCAAAATCCCCAAAACTACTATATAATAGAAAGACTTGGGGCTGTAAAGGTTTCGACGTGTTGGCGAAAGCTGCACTGTGATACAGGTCGAGAGGGAGTCCACTCTCGTAAATATCGGCTCAACTAAATACAAATGCAAACAACATTGTACCTTTCGCTCGTAAAGCCGCTCCTGTAGCTGCCTAAAAACACTTAAGATTAATTTCTAAGTCCGAGCATCGATAACATGACTCCGTTAAATATTATCGATAAACCCCAACGGATGCTCTCATTAACCGTCTCTGGTAGGTTAGTTGGCTAAGATTCATCAGAGTATCCTGCGACCTGGGACAATAGGTCACTCCCGTCTTGAGGGTTAGATAGACTATACCTGTGAATGAGCGGAAAGTTAATACCCAGGGCGGACGGCAGTTCGACTCTGCCCAGCTCCACTATTTTAAATCAACCCCGAATCGAAGTTAACCCTTCAATTCGGGGTTGATTTTTTGCTTCCCATCTGTCTTGAAAAGGTGCTCCACTGAGGCGTGTTTACCACACTTTTCGCGCCTATCTCTTCCCGAAATAGCCAGTAGGGTGGGCAATGCCCACAG
>NZ_JANPGM010000200.1:0-5528 GCF_031423935.1 Chamaesiphon sp. VAR_69_metabat_338 | reverse complement strand
GTGACAACTAAGTGTTGTGCAAAGACATTGTTAGATAAAAATCATTTAGTTTATGACCCAACTTGCTAACTCGGCGGACGTACCAGATCTCGGTCGTCGCCAATTCATGAACCTCCTCACCTTCGGCACGATTACTGGGATGGTGCTCGGTGCTGCCTATCCATTCGTCGCCTACTTCGTCCCACCTGCTAGCGGTACTGCTGGCGGCGGTGCTACGGCCAAAGATGCCAAAGGTAACGACGTTAAAGTCAGTGCTTTTATTGCTGGTAAAACCAAAGGCGATCGGGAGCTAACTCAAGGATTGAAAGGCGATCCGACCTATATCGTCATTGGTGATGGCACGATTGTCGATTATGGCATCAACGCTATTTGTACCCACTTAGGTTGTGTCGTACCTTGGAACAAGGCCGAAAACAAATTCATGTGCCCCTGCCATGGTTCGCAGTATGATGAGACTGGCAAAATGGTTCGCGGCCCCGCACCCAAATCTCTGCCTCTAGCACATGCTGCCGTCACGGACAACGACACGATCGCGTTGACACCTTGGACTGAAACTGATTTCCGTACAGACGAACCAGCTTGGTGGGCGTAGATTAGGGAATAGGGAATAGGGAATAGTGGATAGTGGATAGAACGGGTTAGTTTCAATCTGTGAAACCTAAAGCCTGAAAACTAAAGCCTAAAACCTGTCTTGAAAAGGTGCTTCACTTGCGGCTTACCTTTGGACGGGTTCCCCGTCAAAAAAGGTGAGACAAGACAGGGGAAACCCCAAGACCGCACTTTTCGCTAAAGCCTAAAGCCTAGACAAATCTGTATATTATTTAATTTTCTTCGTCTGTCATCCTTAATCTATGAAATTAACTTTACGCCAAGTCTGGCAACACAGCCAGAGGTTAGCAACCAAATCGCTAGTCGTGCTGCTGGCTAGTGTCGGCATCATCTTCGCCAACGATCTCGCTCTGCCCCAATCGGCTGCTGCCTATCCATTCTGGGCGCAACAGACTTACCCAGCATCTCCCCGCGAAGCTACAGGTAAAATTGTCTGTGCCAACTGTCACCTGGCTGCCAAGCCTACTGAAATCGAAGTACCCCAATCGGTCAAACCAGACACGGTATTTGAAGCTGTCGTCAGAATTCCCTACGACCCAAGCGTTCAGCAAGTCACAGCTAATGGCGTCAAAGGCCCATTAAATGTCGGTGCGGTGCTCATGCTACCCGATGGCTTTAAAATCGCTCCTGAAGACCGTCTGTCCCCAGAACTGAAGGAAAAAACTCAAGGGTTATATTTCCAATCTTACGGTGAAGGTAAAGACAATATTGTGATTATCGGGCCGTTACCTGGCGATAAATATCAAGAAATCATCTTCCCAGTCCTATCTCCCAACCCCAAAACCGAAAAAGGGATCTACTTCGGTAAATACCAAGTTCACGTCGGCGGCAATCGCGGTCGCGGACAGGTTTACCCAACTGGTGAGAAAAGCAATAATAGTGTTTATAACGCCTCTGTTGCTGGTAATGTCACGGCGATCGCCAAGCAAGAAGATGGTAGCACTCAAGTCACCATCCAACCCGCAACTGGCGATGCAGTTGTCGATAAAATCCCGGCTGGCCCTGAGTTGCTGATTGCTGAAGGTACAGCTGTCACTGCCGGACAAGCAATTACTAACAATCCGAATGTCGGTGGTTTCGGTCAAAAAGATATCGAAATCGTCTTGCAAAATCCCGATCGAATTCTCGGTCTAGTGGCATTTGTCTTCATGATTATGCTGTCTCAAATCTTGTTAGTCCTCAAGAAAAAACAAGTCGAGCGCGTTCAAGCAGCAGAAATGGAATTCTAATCCTGCAATTAATTATTTAACCGATCGAGCTTACGATCGTTAAAGGCACTAGTTATTAAAACTAGTGCCTTTTTTTATAAACGCGAACTGTTTGAATAGATCGTCATTAGATCTCTTGTGAAAGTCTACGTTAGTCCACGACTCTGACGATCGTACCAACTTTAATCAGCGGGTAGAGTGCCTGCACGTCTTTGTCGTACATCCGCACGCAGCCATTAGATACAGCCTTACCGATCGAGTCAGGTTTATTGGTGCCATGCAGACCGATCGTATCTTTGCCATCAGTCCAGAATCCAATCCAGCGCGAGCCGAGTGGATTATTTTTACCAGGCGACATCATTTTACCTGTATTAAAATTCGTCCAACCAGGATTGACGATCGTTTCCATCACTTGCCATTCTCCAGTCGGTGTCTCGCGGCCTTTTTTACCGATCGCGACCGGATAAGTAGCAACAATCTGACTACCTTTATAAACATATACTTTCCGTTCTTTCAGCTTCAGCACAAGATTGACATCAGCAATCGGTGGCAAGCTTTTGGCAGATACCTGAGTGGCAACACGATTTACCGTCGAGGTAGGATTGTTGTTGCTAACGATTGGATTGCGGTTTGTGCTTTTAGCAACTTTAGCTACTGTTGTGATGGGCGCAGAAGTAGGCGATGGTGGTTCTGCATTAGACCGATCTGTGCCAATCGCAGGCAGGATAGCGATCGCTACTGCTAGGACAACTTGAGGTTTTAGCAAGAAGGAATTAACAAATCGGTTCATGGTTGCAGTTCTCGTCTACTCTGGGGCAAATTTTGATGTTCTTAATTTGCCCAGAGTTAACAGCCTTACTGTCAGCATTTTGACCGATCTTCGTAGCTATTATGCCAGCTTACCTAAGCTAATTGTCAGATCCATTTTCCTCCGCTCTCCGTTTTTCATACTTCGATCCAGCAACGCCTAATCATCTAAATGAGCGTAACGATCGAATAGAAAATCGAGGGCATAGTTGCGTAGCTCGATATACTTGTCGCTCGCCATAATTTTTTCCCGATCTCGCGGTCGATCGAATGGGATCTCTAAAATCTCACCGATTTTAGCAGCAGGGCCATTGGTCATCATCACTAATCGATCGGCTAGATATAAGGCTTCGTCGATATCATGGGTAATCATGAGGACGGTCACGCGATGTTCGCGCCAAATTGCCAGGAGTTCGTCTTGCAGTTCTTCCTTGGTAATTGCATCGAGCGCGCCGAAAGGTTCGTCTAAGATCAGTACTTGAGGTTTGATAGCTAGCGCACGGGCGATCGCGACCCGTTGTTTCATCCCGCCAGAGAGTTGTCCGGGTTTTTTACCAGCAGATTCAGTCAAGCCGACCATATTGAGGTGTTCGCGGACGATTTCTTTTTTCTGGGCTTCGGTGTACGTGGGATAAACAGAATCCACAGCCAGATAAATGTTGTCGTAGGCAGTCAGCCACGGTAACAGACAGTAATTCTGGAATACCATCATCCGATCGGGGCCAGGTTCGGAAATGAGCCGATCTTGGAGGATGACTTGGCCGCTGGTGGGGGTGTTAAAGCCAGACACCATATTGAGCAGGGTGGATTTACCGCAGCCAGAGTGACCGATCAGGCAGATGAATTCACCTTCATGGACATCGAGATCGATGCCATCGAGGATGGTGGCGGGGCCGTTGGCGGTGGGATAGACTTTGGTGACTCGATCGATGGTGAGGAATGGCATGGGTGTTTGGCGGTGCTGGATTGTTGGGTGTTTAGTGTTTAGATCTGTAGGTTGGGTTGAAGAATGAAACCCAACATCCCTACAATCGATCCGTGAGTGTGTTGGGTTTCACGTTGCTCAACCCAACCTACAGATCTGTGTCATCTCTAGAAAAGCTAGCGTGGAAGAATCCCCTCCTCTGCGCAGGCAGACGCTTCGCGAACGGAGCGGCTCGCGCACGCCCTTGTTTCCCGACGGTTTAGCGACCCAAATCACGCGGAGGTTCCCTCCGCATGTGTTTGGGTCAAGACAGCGAGACAAGACAGGGTGCCCGTAGGGCGGGGTGGGTCAGATCTCCGCCCTAACTCAAGCTAATCTAATTCAATATTTCTAACCTCCAACTCCCGATGAATGGGCTGATTATGTAGATAATCCAGAGGCTCATCGGGATTAAATACCTGACCGTCGAAAAGCTGGAACGGGTCGCGATCGGGTTCGATACCGATATACCCTAATTGTTCGCAAGCGGTGAGAAAGTGGTCTACCCGCCGGACTCGGGAGAGAATTTCGATATGGTTTTTGGGGAAAGGGGTAATGCCCCAGCGAGCGAGTTGGGTGAGAATCCATAGTCCTTCGACACGGCGGGGACAGTTGGCATTTTCGACGTGGAATTGGTGGTAGCGGGGGAGGGTTTCAGGCAAGGTATTCCCACCTCTGTCGAATGGCCCGATTAAGCCAGGACTGATGGCTTGAGGGGATATATTTAGGTGTCGGGATAGGAGTGCGAGCATTTCTTTGCGGTGGCGGGGTTCATCGCAATATTCGCAAGCTTCGAGGATGGCACGGACGATCGCGCTATGGGTATTGGGATGCTGTTCTACCCAAGCTTCGGTGAATCCGAGCACTTTTTCTGGGTTCCCCGCCCAAATATCCAGATCGGTGGCAATGACAAAGCCGATCTCTGCTTGGACGGCTTGGCTATTCCAGGGTTCGCCGACACAGAAACCATCGATTTGACCCGCTCTCAATCGATCGACCATTTCTTGAGGCGGAATGACAATTAGATCGAGATCGGTATCGGGGTCGATGCCAGCAGCAGCCAGCCAGTAGCGCAGCATGAGGTTGTGCATCGAGCATTCATGAACGATGCCGATCGTCAGTTTCCGCTCGATAATCGTCGTTCTGATGGCCGCTTTGAGGTTTTGGAGGGTGCGGATGCCTTTTTTGTAAAGCTGGGTACTCATGGTGATGGCGTTGCCATTGCGGGAGAGCACTAGAGGGACAGAAATAGGGGTCGAGGGTCGTCCATTCATGCCCAGAGTTAGAGCCAGCGGCATTCCGGCCACCATTTGCGCCGCTTGCAGTTCGCCACCGACGACCCGATCGGCAATCGCGTCCCAGTTGGCCTCCTGGAAGAAGTTGACCTGTTCGATCCCATATTTAGCAAAGAAGCCTTTTTCTTTGGCAATAATTAGTGGGGCGGCATCAGTGAGCGGGATATAGCCGATATTAACTGTCGGTTGTTCGATTTTTTTAGTTTGCGGGACGAGCGTCGTTGCTGATTTGTTAGCTTGACGTTGTTTGACGCGTTTTTGCTGATTGAGAAAATTAATGATTTCGCTGCGCATTGGATAGTAGTCGAGGTGTTTGACCACTTCCATCCGGCGGCGGGGACGGGGTAAATCGACTCTCAGGATTTGACCGATCTGCGACTCGGGGCCATTCGTGAGCATCACCACCCGATCGGATAATAATAGGGCTTCATCGACGTCGTGAGTAACCATTACTGCTGTCACGCGGCTTTCTTCGCAAATATGCATCAATTGTTCCTGCAAGCCGCCACGGGTGAGGGCATCCAGGGCACCAAAAGGTTCGTCGAGGAGTAATAGTTTGGGGCGAATTGCCAGGGCGCGAGCGATCGCGACGCGCTGTTTCATCCCCCCAGACAGTTCGCTCGGACGCTTTTTGGCAGCATGAGT
>NZ_JANPGM010000199.1:0-3153 GCF_031423935.1 Chamaesiphon sp. VAR_69_metabat_338 | reverse complement strand
GACTGGATCGGCTAATTTAGCCACATCGCGTACACCGACGATCGCGCCTTTGAGCTTGGTGGCATCTAGTTTCAATCGCGCAAATAAAGCTGGGGCGATTTCGTCCTCTGCCGCTTGGCAATCGATAGCATTAGCAGCAACGATTTCGGCAGCATGACTTTCCAAAGATTTGGCAATAGCTTCGAGCGCGGCATTTCTAGCTGTTGCTGGGAGGCTGGCTAAATGTCGGGCGGCTAGTCGGGTTTTTTGAGCGATTTCAGTCAGCATCATAGGGGATAGGGGGTAGGGGATAGGGGATAGGGATGGAAAATCCCACTAATGACCCCAAGCTGTCTTGTTGTGCGAGCGCGATCGCGGTAAGGTTGACGATGCTGAGAATTATAGATCTCAACAACTAGTCGCGATCGCTAATTTAGCTGGTGCCAATGAAAGTGACTAAATAATTATTTCCGCCGTTTTTGGAGTTCGCGGTAGACATCGCGGATGCTGACGCGGTGGTGGGCGAGGGCGACGAGGGTATGATAGAACAGATCGGCAGCTTCACTGGCGATTTCCTGGGGTCGATCGTCTTTACAGGCCATCACGACTTCGACTGCTTCTTCGCCGATTTTCTTGAGAATTTTGTTATCCCCGCCTGCAAAAAGGCTTTGGGTATAGGAACCCTCACTCGGATTGTCGCGGCGATCGCAAATGGTCTGATAGAGGTCTGAGAGGGTATCGGCGGGTGGTGCGACTGTTGTCGCAGCGATTTGGTGGAAGCAACTCCGTTCGCCCGTATGACAGGCAATATCGCCAACTTGTTCGACGGAGACGAGCAGCGCATCGCTGTCGCAGTCATAGCGGATATTTTTGACATGTTGAATGTGTCCGCTGGTAGCACCTTTATGCCAAAATTCTTGGCGAGAACGACTCCAAAACCACGTTTCTCCAGTAGCCAACGTCTGCTGGAGCGACTCACGATTCATCCATGCCATCATCAGCACCGTACCATCCAAATAATCTTGAACGATCGCTGGCACTAAACCCCGCTCGTCATATTTAATCCGATCGATCGGAATTGCCTGATGCAGACGGCTAGATTCATCGCTAGACATGAGTTAGAAGCTCGCAAATAGTTAAGACTGGGCGATTGCTAAATCTGCCTGTGGATATTTTACCATTCGGACGTCCAGCCATTGCGACTGCGCCGCCCCGCCTCGATCGCGACATGCAACTAAAGCACGACTACTTTAGTCCCTCAAACTTAACTAAAAAAGTCGCGATCGGGATCTCTCTTCCACAACATTCGATCGGCAACTAACCACTTATACCGATTTGACTTCTTCAAGGGCAATCTCTTGCATTTTTCCGGCGAAGTCATTGTCAGGAGTCAGGAACAACATGCAGTGACATTCCTTGCGCTCGCGCATCGGTACGCACGGACAGTTCCAAAAAGCAGCTTTAACCTCTGCCTCTTTGTCTTCATAGTGACGACAAGGACACAATGGCGAACCTAATTCTTCCTTATTTTTGGCCAATCCTTTGATCACGACAGCAGTTACCGAAAGATCGACGCAGAAAAAAGTATCTGTATTTTTTGCATAGGTTTCGGAGAAATGTCTCATCGCTTCGAGCGTTTTATCATTAGGTTCGCTCGGTTTATTGGTACTGTCTTGAGCTGCTGCTGGGTTCATGACCATCAGGTTAATGCGTAAGTGATTAGTTCCCTAGCATTTTACCGAAAAACTCGTCATCTGGCGATTGATTGTTAAGTTGTGACAATTCCGATCGACTACTTACCTACTGCTATCGATCGAGATCGTTCGTTACCATGTAGTCTAGCTTGCCATTGTAACTTTCAAATCGCTATAATATTGCGTAATATTAATTATTTTAAAAGTAAATTATAATTATTAGTAAATGTCTTCAGTGCTACTGTTTTGGATAATCAAGCCATATACACTAGCACATAGATCGCAGTCAAAGATCTATCGATCGACTGACGTAAGTGCCATCTGTTCAAGATATCATAACTATATTATTAAATATATCAATAGGAATATAATATGCAACTTATAATTCAATTAGATGCTGAAACCGCTCGTCAGTTAGAAGAAATTCAAAAACATACAAATCAAGAGCACGCTTTAGTTATCCAGCAAGGCATCGGACTTTATTATCAACAATTGCAGCCCCACCGACAGTTTTACATGGCTACAAAAAGAAACTACGACTTAGTAGGTAGCGCGCCGTTAAATACTTGCGCAAATTAGCGATCGAAAATAAATAACGATCGGCCCGATCTCCCTGAGCTACTAGGGAGATTTTTGTTGTTAGATCGGTTTGAGTTAGTTCGCCCGATCGAGGTAGGATCGAAAGCGGTAAGTATTGAAACTTTAGATCGCCCTCATGAACTCACCGCAACTAGCGACAGACCAGTTATCTACTTATTTAAAAGTAGCAGCAACGGCAGCACTAGCTGCTGGCGAAGTATTACAAGCTTGCTGGGGCAAATTGGAATCGATCGTCGAAAAAGGGCGTCCGGGCGATCTCGTGACGGAAGCAGATCGACAAGCCGAAGCCGTAATTTTAGAAATCATCCGCCAACATTGCCCAGAACATTCCATCTTGGCAGAAGAATCGGGACAATTTGGCGCGATCGATGCCGAGTACTTATGGGCGATCGATCCCCTCGATGGCACGACCAATTATGCCCACCAGTACCCATTTTCCGCTGCGTCGATCGGGCTGTTAATTAATGGCGTGCCCACAGTTGGCGCGATCTACGATCCCTTCCATCGCGAACTATTTTGCGGCGCAGTCGGTTTAGGCGCAACCTGCAACGACAAGCCGATTCGCGTCTCCAGCGTCGATAAACTAGCAAAAAGCCTATTAGTGACCGGATTTGCCTACGATCGCCGCGAAACCCCAGATAATAACTATCAAGAATTTTGCTACCTCACCCACATTACCCAAGGCGTCAGACGCGCAGGCGCAGCCTCGATCGATCTAGCTTACGTCGCCTGTGGAAGATTAGATGGCTACTGGGAACGAGGACTATCACCCTGGGACTTAGCCGCAGGCGTCGCGATCGTCGAAGCCGCCGGCGGCACAGTCACCGCCTACGATCGCACCAACTTCGACATTCGATCGGGTCGCATCCTTGCCACCAAT
>NZ_JANPGM010000198.1:0-1903 GCF_031423935.1 Chamaesiphon sp. VAR_69_metabat_338 | reverse complement strand
CGATAACCCTGACACCAACCGTTTTTGTCAATCTTGCGGCAGTCAGATCGTCACCCCTGTAAGTCCAGCGATGACAGCAGGGGTACTACTTGGCGATCGCTATCGGATTGTGAAAGAAATCGGGCAGGGTGGGTTTGGGCGAACTTATTTATGTGAAGATGTCAATCGATTTAACGAACCCTGCGTTCTCAAAGAATTTGCGCCTCAAGTTCAGGGTACGGCACTATTAACTAAAGCGCAGCAGTTATTCGAGCGCGAAGCTGGCGTAATGTATCGACTCCAGCATCCCCAGATCCCCAAGTTTCGGGAAATGTTTCGCGTTAATCGCAGCAATGTCGGTCAGCTATTCTTGGTACAGGATTATGTTGCTGGGGATAATTACCAGCAACTGCTCCGTCATAAGCTCAAGCAAGGTAAAACCTTTACAGAACTCGAAGTTACCGAGTTTCTCACCCAAATTTTACCCGTGCTCGGTTATATCCACTCGCTGGGGGTAATTCACCGCGATATTTCGCCAGATAACTTAATCGGACGTCAGAGCGACGGGTTGCCAGTACTGATCGATTTTGGGGGAGTCAAGCAGGTGGCCGTGAATGCCGCCAGTCAGTATATGTCGGGCAATAATCTGGTTCCAAGTGATATCCCGACGCGACTGGGCAAGGTTGGCTATGCACCCAACGAGCAGATGCAACGAGGGGTCGTGTTTCCCCATAGCGATTTGTACGCGCTAGCTGCGACAACTTTAGTGCTGTTAACAGGCAAAGAACCACCCGACCTGATCGACCCCCAAAAGTTTAGCTGGAAGTGGCGCGAGCACACGAGCTTGAGTCCCAATTTGGCTCGTATTCTCGATCGCATGCTCCAACTGCGTCCGCACGATCGGTTTGCGTCCGCGCAGGATATCCTGACCGCCTTGACAGAGGGAGATTTGGGCAATAACCTCATTGTCCCCAGTTTGCCTAAATCCATACCGGCGACCCCGCAACAGCCACAGACGATCGCGCCTACACCCCAACAACCACCTACCGTAGTCACTCCCAAGCCGCAGCCTGTACTGCCGACAGTAACCACCGCGAAAAAGTCTTCGTTGATGCACATCATCGGGGAAACTTGGCTGGCGATCGCCGCGATCGTCGGTGCGATCGCGTTAGGCTGGGTAGTAGCCATGCTGATGTCCAAACGTGGCGAACCAGTCCGTTCGGCAACTAATAGCGATCTGGTAGCAGCCTCGCCCAATCCCAGTAACAATGCCCGATCGATCGTCACGAATGACGGAGACGGCCAGCCAGCAGCGACAATTGGCAGTCGATCGAATTCTCAAGGCGAACTAACTTTGCCACCAGTATTGGCAAGTACGGGTGTAGATCCCACAGCTTATGGTGCTGTGGTCAAGCAAGTATTTATCAGTCAAAATCCCCAAGTTAAAGTTGTCGATCTGCACGATCGACAACTTCGATCGCAAGTAGAGACAATCTCTACCAATTTAGGAGCCAAACTAACCAGCCAACTCAGTCCGGAAACAATTCAAAAAATCGGCCAGTATGAAGCTACAGATCGAGCTGATTGGCAATCTCAAGTCAAGCAGCTCCATCTGAGCGAACGTGCTCTAGTCGATTTAACCGATGCCAAATATCAAGCGATTACTGCCTACTCCGCGCAAAAATTGCGTGTAGACAAAGAGCAGTTTTTAGATACGCCCATCGGCCAAATTTATCTAGCCACAATGCTCGATCGCGTCCGCGCCATTCAAGCGCGGCAAGCACTCAGCGAGATTGTCTTTCCCGTCGGCGGCACCAGCGGTACTGTCAGCGGTACCCTCAAACCGGGCGAAGGCAAAGCTTACATTGCTAGTTTAGTTGGCGGTCAAGAGATTGCTGCCAATATTCACGCCGATGCACCGATT
>NZ_JANPGM010000197.1:0-4844 GCF_031423935.1 Chamaesiphon sp. VAR_69_metabat_338 | reverse complement strand
CTACACAATTAACCTGTAGGGGTGCCCCTGTCTTGACGTGCTGTCTTGACTGAAACACATGCGGAGGGAACCTCCGCGTGATTTCAGTCGCTAAACCCTCGGGAAACCCGTAGACGAGCGAAGCGATGCGTATCGCAGACGGAGCGCACGTCGCTTGTGGGTACTCTCAGACCTACGATTTTACTAGTCCTTCTGTATTGGTGCAAGCGGTGAGTTAACTTTCATCGATCGAGTATTGACTTCTAAATTCTATGACTGCGATCGCTTGGCTCTTGAATTATGAGCCAAGCTTTTTTATGTCTGGATTGACACGATCGCCAATAAACCCAACCATAACAAGAAGCTATACCGCGTTAAATTTAGAGCTTGCTGAATAATCGCAGCGGTAATCGGTTGGAGATCGTCACCTAAGAATGGTTTGTTCTGGACTTCCCCCCGATAGTAATTGACACCCCCTACTCTCACCCCTAAGGCGGCGGCATAAGCGCATTCACTCCAGCCAGAGTTGGGGCTGGGATCTTGGCGAGCATCACGCCAACATAGTCGCCAAACAGTTAATGGTTTTCCCGAAATAATACTCAATGTCAGGACAGCTAACCGACAGGGGAGCCACGTCAGCACATCTTCAACTTTGGCACTACACCAGCCCAAATCGGCGTATGGCTCGCGCCGATAACCGACCATCGAATCTAGCGTACTGGCAGCTTTGTAAGCCATTGCGAGTGGTACAGCCCCTACTGCCGGAATAAACATGCCGACGATCGCGTAAAACAAGGGAGCCATCACGCCATCGATCGCATTTTCGGTGACAGTTTCCAGGATCGCCCGATCGATTTCGGGGATAGTTATTTTATCGGTATCCCGCCCCACATACATCCTCAGTTGCGATCGCGCCAAATCCAGATCTTCAGTTGCGATCGCCGCCAACACATCTTCCGCCGCTCGGCGCAAACTTCTACCCGCAAAGCAACTTGCCAGCAAGATCGATCGCACCGCCGTGCCCAACCAGGGATGCAACCAGTCGCAACTATAAACTAGCAGCCAAGTCACACCGCCAGTCCCCAAAATTAAGCCCCAACATAAAACCACTCCCGCCATGCGTCGTGCCAACGGTCGATCGAGATATTTCAGGGCGGTGGTGGTGAATCGATCGATCGCCCAGCCCATCACCTGGACGGGATGCAACCACCCCCACGGATCGCCAATGAGGTAGTCGAGAATGGCTGCGAGGAAGAAGGGATAGAAGGGAGCGGGGAGCGGGGAGCGGGGAGCGGGGAGAAGAGCAAGAATAGGGGATAGATCGATGCTTGTTAAAACTTTTGGCAGCAACATTAAATTTTAGGGGCAGTGCTTTATGGCCGCCCTCTAGGGTTACGCTTCTCACAGATCGCATTTGCATTTCAACCGATCGACACCCATTTAATCTGGCACGTTTGGCACCGGTGTCGCTGTCGTCGGCTTAATTTTACTCGGATCGCTGGGGGGGATACCTTCGATCGAAATCAAAGATTCCATAATCGACTTGACAATCGGTGCCGCCACATTACTGCCAAAGGCTTTTTCCTTACCTTTTGGCTCGTCGATCGCGGCAAACACAACATAGCGGTGTTGACCATCTACAGGCAAAATTCCCACAAAACTGGTAATTTTTTTGTCATCCTCCTTATAACCGCCGCTGACAGCTTTTTGGGAGGTACCAGTTTTACCAGCAATTCGATAGCCGGGAATTTTTGCCCGTTCGCCAGAACCCTTGGCGACGACATCTTCCATCATCTCCAGCACGGCTTGGGTATTAGCGGGGGAGAAAATCTGACTGGGTTCGGGGAGATTGGGTTTGTCCATGCGTACGCCACCGCTATCAAATAAGCCTTCGACCACATGGGGCGTGACCAACTTACCACCATTGGCAATACTGCCAATCAGCGTCACCATTTGGATTGGTGTCAACGAGAACCCTTGGCCGAAGGCGGTATTCGCGGGATAAATCGGCGAAGCGACAAACTCATGCCGGCTGCGGACTTCACCCCGTGCTTCTAGGGGCAAATCGATCCCCGATTTTTGCCCTAAACCGATTCGTTGCAGCCAGTCATAATAAATATCGGGTTTGAGCCGTTGCATAATTTTGACCATGCCCACATTACTAGAATGTTGGAGAATTTGCGAGATGTCGATCTCGCCGTTACCTTTTTTATCAGAGTTACGAATGGTGTACCGTCCGACAACGATACTGCCGCTGTCAAATAGCTTAGTTTGACGATCGATGATCTGGTTTTCTAGGGCGATGGCGACCGCGATCGGTTTAAAGGTCGATCCTGGCTCGTAGAGATCGGAGACTGCGGCATTTTGGAGTAATGTGGAAGCGCGCTCGCGGCCGACAACTTTACTATAGTCCTCGACATCTTTGGCATATTGATTGGGATTGTAGGTCGGGATGACCACGAGAGCGCGGATCGCCCCAGTATCGGCATCCATGACGATCGCCGTTCCTCGACGTGCGTGCCATTCTGTCATTTTCTGGTGCAACGCTTCTCGGGTCGCCCGTTGCAGGCGCAAATCGACTGTCAGGCGCAGTTTCAAGTCATCGGTGTGCAAAAAAGCTGGCGTGACTCGATCGGGCAAAATCGATCCCTTATTACCACCACTTTTCGTGAGTTGATACTGGGCGACCTTCCGCTCCAATAGCAATGATTGGCTCAATTCTACTCCCGATCGCGCTTTGTGCTCCCAGTCCAAATAACCCAAAAACTCGGCGACCAAATCGTTCTGGGGATAAAATCTTGTATAGTCGGCTTCGCCTTGGGTAATGTCCAATCCTTCTAGTTTTAAGGCTTTGAGTCGATTGCCGATCTCTTCGGCAATCCCATTCCCGATCGGTACGCCAGTTTTGCGCTTTTGAAATCTGGCAACTAGATCTGTGACTGGTAAACCTAAAATCGGGGCGATGCGTTCGGCCATATCCAATGGCTCGATTTTAACTTTCAACCCATTGCGGGGCAAACCTTTGCCAAATTTTACTTCCGCAAAGCGGCTGGGATGTGCATAAATTGTATAGCTGGGTCGGTCGATCGCCAGTTGATTGTTCGAGCGATCGACGATCGTCCGCCGAGGGACAAATGGCCGTTGGGAGATTGTCTGCTGCTGTTGCGCGACTCGTTGCAGATTGGACGCGCGCACTACTTGCAACCATACCAATCGCGAGCATAGTCCTAAGCTACCTAGACCCAAAACCGACCAAATACAAGCTAAGCGGAACCCGAGCTGTAGTGGCGACGAGCGGGATGGCTGCGCCGCAACAGTTTCACGCTCGTCTTGGCTGCCTGTGCGTGCAGAGGGAACTTTTTGCTGGCGATGATTATGCCCCACTTGGCCTGATTTGTTGCGGCGAATATTGCTCATTTAGACAACTCATTTGTGATAAAAAGCACAGTAAAATTTTTGATTCGCTTGTATCTTAACGAAAATGTAACATTTTAGTCGATCGAACTGACAAGATCGGTTAGGATCTGAGCACGCTGTTGCTATCGATCTTAAAAATAAGTGTCTAAAAAGCCGCATAAATCAACATTTATATCGATTCATCAGTCAACTTATCACATGTCCAAGTAATCGAATTGCTAGCTTGTGCTCGGGTGCTGGTTATACATTTGCTTTACGAAGCAATTGGTAAGTATCTATGCAGGCCACAGATCTAAGCTATTGTTGATTACAATATCCACAAACCTAGTTGTTACAAATGAAGCAGCAAAGTAGTTCAATCGTAACTCTAGCACTAATATTAGCGGCTGGTGGCATTAACCTCAAAGCTTTTGCCCAAACTGCTGCCGATAACTTCCCCCTACCTACATCAGTGAGTGCGGGAACAAAAGTGCAGATTGATGGCTCCAGCAGCCTGCAAGCTGTCAATCAAGGACTCAAAGATCGTTTTCAAAAGCAATTTCCCGGCACGGATGTTACCGTACCCGCTCAATATCAAGGTAGCGATAGTGGCCTCAAAGCCATCGTGCAAGACAAAGCCGACATCGCGGGGATCGGTCGCGCGCTCACAGCCGCTGAGAAAGCTGAAGGTTTGACAGCCAAGTCGATCGGCAGATCCAAAATCGCCATCATCGTCAAAGATAGCAATCCCTACAAAGGCAATCTCACCCTCAAAGATTTTGCGAAAATTTACCGGGGTGAGGTGACTGATTGGTCGCAATTACCTAGTGCCAATGGTGCCAAAGGTAAAATCAAAGTCATCGATAGACCCGATACCAGCGATACCCGTCGCGCTTTTGCTAATTACCCCGTCTTTCAAAACGGCAAACTCAAAACTGGGAGTAACTCCCAAAAGCTCTCTGAAGACTCGACGCAATCAGTCGTCGATAAACTCGGTGAAGATGGCATTGGTTACGCACCTGCCGACCAAGTTAAAAATATTCCCGGGATTAGAGCGGTGACGCTGCACAGCACGCAGCCCGATAATCCAAAATATCCGTTTTCGCAGCCGCTAGCTTATGCCTACAAAAATAAAGGCGGCAAAGTAAGTGAAGGTGCCAAAGCATTTCTCGGCTATGTCGGCGATGCTAGTGGCAAACAAGCCATTCAAGAATCGATCGCCGGTGGTGCTGCAGCCGTAGGTGCTGGTACGACGCCAACTGGCACGGAGACAACCACTACTGGCACGACCGAAACAGCTAGCACTGGTACTAATGGGACTGATGGTACTGCCACCGGCGGCACCACAGGTACGGAGACTACGACGACAACTACCACCAACACCAATAAAGAAAAAGGTGGCTTTCCCTGGTGGCCGCTATTGATCTTACCGATCGGCGGACTCTTGTGGCTATTGACTCGGAAGAAAC
>NZ_JANPGM010000196.1:0-9863 GCF_031423935.1 Chamaesiphon sp. VAR_69_metabat_338 | reverse complement strand
CGATCTCAGCGGCACTGGGGATGATAGTAGGATCGCTGGGGGAGGTTGGTTATTTATTTTATAGTTGGAGAGCGGGATTAATCGATCGTTAATTAGTAACAGAGCACATCAATATCGGACGCCAAGCTTTATGAGAATTATTACTGACTTTGATGGGCCGATTATGGATTTATCCGATCGCTACTATCATGTCTATCAGTTTTGTTTAGCTAAAGTCAAACAACCGAATCAGCCGCTACAGATTTTAACTAAAGTTGAATTTTGGATGTATAAACGGGCGCAAGTTTCCGAACGCAAAATCGGCATCGAGTCAGGATTGACAGCCATTCAAGCTGAAGAGTTCAAAGAATTACGAGATCGTCATGCCCATCAACTCCAATATCTCTCACTCGATCGAGTCGTGCCAGAATCGATCGCGGCATTAGCCAGAATTCAAGCATCTGGCAGCGAATTATTCGTGATGACGTTGCGACGCACCTGCGAACTAGAACCAGCATTACACCAATCCAATCTCGATCGTTTTTTTCCACCAAACAGTCGTTATTGTCTGCCCGACGATTATGTCAAACATGGCGATGTCGAAGCTAAAACCAAATTAATGGCAACAGCTCTAACCGAATTGCCACCAGATCCAAATACCTGGATGGTAGGGGATACCGAAGCAGATATTGTTGCTGCTAAAACTCATGGTATTAAGGTCATCGGCGTACTCTCTGGTATCCGCGATCGCGATCGACTAGCGCAATATCAGCCAGATAAAATCGTTGCTAATTTAGCCGCAGCGGTAGCATTTATTCTCGATCGCCAGTAGGATCGTCAAACAAACCCGACTTTTCAAAAAAGCGGCTCCCGCTCGTCGGGTTTCCCGACGGTTTAGGGAGACAAGACAGTCGGGTTTGTCGCAGCACTAGTTTTAAGATCTCGATCGCTTTAACGATTTACATTGTGCAACCAATCACTTAATCCAGCAGGTGCTTTGACTTGGCTGAGAATGGCGCGGAGCGCGTCACCTTCGAGGACTTCGCGATCGAGTAATACCTTGGTGGTAGATTCTACTAGCTCGCGATTGTGCTCTAGAATCGCCCCTGACATGTTGTTAGCGCGATCGATAGTTTCTTTCAAGAGTCGATCGATTTCGATCGCCACATCGCCACTGACGGCGCGCCGCGCATTAGTATCGCTGTCTAGGAATTGTGACTGGTTGCTAGCAAAAGCGATCGGCCCTAATGTATCACTCATCCCATAGAGAGTAATGGCTTTTTCGGCGAGATTGGTCGCTTTTTGGATATCGTCGCTGGCACCTGTAGATACTTTACCGAAGACTAATGATTCGGCGGCGCGTCCGCCTAATAGGGTGGCAATTTGACCGCGAATTTCGTCTTCCATCATCAAGAAGCGATCTTCATCCGGCATCTGGAGCGTATAACCCAGCGCGCCGACACCACGGGGGACGATCGAAATTTTCTCAACTTTACCCCGACCTGGCATCAAAGCACCGACGAGCGCGTGTCCGACTTCATGATAAGCCACAGTTTGCCGCTCGATCGGATTTAAGACGCGCGATCGTTTTTCCAGTCCGACTAAGACGCGCTCGAAGGCTAGCTCGAAGTCTGCCATTAATACCGCCTGCCGATTATTGCGTGCCGCCATTAGTGCTGCTTCATTAACTAAGTTCGCCAAATCCGCACCTGTCAAGCCAGCCGTGCGGGTGGCTAATAATTCCAGATCGACATCCTCGCCCAATTTCACCCGGTTAGCATGGACGGTCAAAATCTCCACCCGACCCGATCGATCTGGTCTGTCCACCACCACTTGGCGATCGAATCGACCCGGACGCCGTAAAGCCGGATCGAGGACTTCAGGGCGATTGGTGGCGGCAATCAGCATCACCCCCGCATTGCCATCGAAGCCATCCATCTCAGTAAGCAACTGATTGAGCGTTTGTTCGCGCTCGTCGTTACCACCGTTGGGATTCATACCATTGCCGCGCGATTTACCGATCGCATCTAGCTCGTCGATGAAAATAATACAAGGAGCCTGACGCTTGGCTTTTTCAAATAAATCTCGAACTCGCGAGGCACCCACACCGACATACAACTCGACAAATTCTGAACCGGACATGCTCAAGAAGGGGACGCCAGCTTCGCCAGCTACCGCTTTTGCGAGTAAGGTTTTGCCCGTACCAGGAGGGCCGACTAATAATACACCTTTAGGAATTTTGGCTCCGAGGCGCGTGTATTTATCGCTATTTTTGAGGAAATCGACAACCTCTTGGAGTTCTTGTTTTGCTTCATCGACACCAGCAACATCGGCAAATTTAACGCCAGTTTTTCCTTGAGCATAAGAGCGTGCTTTACTTTTACCAACACCCATGACGCCACCCCCGCCACCTTCAGTATATTTAAGCAACAAAGCTCCCGCTCCGATGGCAACTAATGGTGGTAGCGCGACAGCTAGTAATGTTCCCAACCAGGAATCGGTAGGTGGATTTTGAACGGTATATTCTACGCCGTTTGCCTTCAATAAGTCCGGCAAGCTTTCGGCTAGCAAATCGGGAATAGCATAGTAATTTTCTTCACCATTGTCGCTGACAACTGTATACTCAATCCGATTAGAACCAATTGTGACCTGCTTGACTAGGTTAGTTTTAACTGCTGTTATAAAATCACCGTAAGTCTTTTGGGAGATAGTTGCCATCGTTTTGAGTTGGTAAAGTTGATGGAGATTAATCTGAGGTAAAGGTAATCGTTAATCGCTGTACTTGGCCGAAATTCGATTTAACTTTTGCCTATGTTTCAAGATTAAGCGATCGCTCTAACCAACATAAGTCGTGGTGCTACTCTAATTCTGACGGTAAACCACACTTCTGGTACCGATAGCATGGTAAAGATTGCGAATCGATAAGTCGATCTACTGCGAACATTCGATTCCCAGATGGCTATTTGGTGACTGAGGTCGATCGATAGCGGTTAGACTGACAATCTGTTTGGGTATACTCAATTAGCAGAATCAAACTAATTTCGATACTGCCGATCGAATGGTAATCTTACGGTGAAAGATGATGGATATAACGGATCGAATCTTATTAACAGAACTCTGTGAAAAACTCGCAGGTGGATCTTGGGATGCCGCAGAAATTGCCACTGCAGCCAAAGATCTCGAATTAGCGATCGACCATCCAGACGCTTATATTAACCAAAATCCCAATGCTGCCTGGATTGCTAGCGCATTCGATCCTGAGGAAGCAAAATTAGAATACCAGCGGTTGGTCAAAGAGTGGGCGATCCTCGGTATTTTCCTATCTGTAGGTGTTTATGGCGATAAGGCAGATGAAATCGTCGATGCAGTTATCGATCTATTCGAGGATTTAGAATTGGACTTGCCGCCATTACCAGCATCAACACATGGCTATGAATGGTACGAACCATTTCTCAATGCTGCCATTGCCGAAATCCAGCCCGAACAAGGTGGTTTTAAACTCATTTATCTCGGTCAATCGTTTGATGACAATCTTTATCTAGCCGCTGTCTATCGCCCGGATCTAGACAGAATTATAGAAATTAGCGATCGCTTTGAGTTCAAAATATCTAGATCTTGTTGGGATAATTCGATTTGGGCTAATCTGAACTTACCAACAGCAGCAAATTAATGGCGATTATTAACTTCTGGTCATGCTGCGCTCTCTAATCAACTGAAGTATTAGTTATAAATAGCGGCAGATCTGGATTTTGGGAAGACATTCTAGCTTATATCGCTTACGGTGACGGAAGACTATGATGACTCTGATTCATCAAAAATAGAATCTATATCTCTTCGTCCGTGCAGAACTCGGACAACTTCAACTGTTGTCTCTAGTATCTGATAAAAAATGACAAAATCTCCCGCAGGGTAACTTCTCAACCCTACTAACAATTCATCGCGCGATTCTCCAACGGAGACGCTACGCGAACGACCAGAGCTAGGAAACTGCACCAGCACTCGAAATTTAGATTCAATATTTGCTAAAGTACTATCGACAACAGACAATCCACTATATTCAGCTAACCCACGCCAAATATCTCGCAAATCTTGTTTGGCGATCTGGGCAAAAAGAATTTGAACGCTCATTTCGCCGATCCGAGATTCGATCGACCTTGCGTTTTAATCTCATCAAATAACTCGGAGAGATGATCTTGAGTATATGTTGTAGATTGTCCTCGATTGAGTTGTTCGATGCCGATGCTCAGATCCTGACGCAGTTCGGCTATTTTAAAAGATTGTAGTTCGGCTTCCATCGCTGCAATACGATTACCTCCGGTAGGCTCCGCCAACGATTAGCGATTGGAATGCGCCAGCTTCTTGGACTACTACCGCAGCTTTACCATTGACTGTCAGCACTAGAGGTAGCTGAGTAGCTTGAAGTTGTTCGACGTAAGCGTTGGCATTCCGCTTGAAGTCGGTGAGCGAGTGAATGTTGCGAAGATCGATTACCTTCGGTAGGCTTCGCCAACGAAGACATCAAATTAAGCTTTGAATTCAACATCTCAATCGTAACAAACATTCCGAGCTTCATGAAAAATTGACCGATCGGTCGAGATTAATCGATCGCGACTCAGAATATCTGCTAGCAACAATCTTAACGATCGGGAGAACGTAATGTAAAGTAAAAACTACTACCTGTATCGATATTACTCTCTACACCGATCGTCCCGAAATGGTTTTGGACGATCCATTTGCAGGTGGCTAGCCCGATGCCTGCGCCCTCATAGTCCTTACCATGCAAGCGAAATAAAATATCGAAAATGTCTTGTTGATGTTGAGCGGGAATGCCAACACCGTTGTCTTTTACCCAGATCTTCCATTCTCTCTCGCTGAGCTGAATTGCCTGAATGTCAATAATTAGCGATCGACCGGACGATCGATATTTGATGGCATTGCCAAGAAGATTTTCAAAGAGCTGAACTAATTGGGTTTCAATTCCCATCACAGTTGGTAGCTTGCCGATCTTTAAGGTGGCTGAAGTTGCGGCAATTGCCTCGCCGAATGTCTCGCTCGCGATCGTTACGACATCCTTGAGATCGACCGCTTCCAGGGTATTTTTGGCACCGAGCCGCCCATACGCCAACAGTTTCTCCACAAAGTAAATCGCCCGTTGTGAGGTGCTGTCTAACTTCTGCAATAAGTCTCGACCACCATCATCTAATACGTCTTCGTAATCATCAATTAGATAACCAGCCAGCCGATTCATATTCTGGAGCGGCGACTTGAGATCGTGCGCCACCATATTCGCAAAGCGACCGAGCGCATCGTTGGACTTTTGCAGCTCGCGGACAGCGGCGTCGGCTTTTTGTTGGGCGAGCACGAGCGCGTTTTCTAGCTCGTGCCGCTTGTGCGCGCGAATGATGATGACATCATATAATGTCACCGAACCATCCAGTTGCGGAGCTTCTGTCCGCTCGCGATCGCGCCAGTAAAAGTTACCCAATACTGGAATGCGTTCGCCCGATCGCGTGAGCAGTTTGAAGTGACACTCTTCTAAGTCTGCGCTGAATTTGAGTTGGGGAAAGATAAACGATTGCAGAAAAATCTGTCCGGCTTTGGGGAGCAGCGATTGAATTAATTGCCCTTCAATGATTTGTTTGGGCGCACCGATCCAGTTAGCTAACGTACTATTAATGCGTTCGATGGTACCTGTGTCGGAGAAGCGAATGTAACCACAGGGCGCAAATTCTAAAATATCGCTCATATCTGCTTTCAGAGAGCATTTGCCGTACTGGCACTAATGTAACTGCGAATGAATGCTGCTGTCTCGACTGGGTGGCTCAGATGCGGGCAATGTCCGGTCGCTGTTAACTTAATGTAACTCGATTTGGGGATGTGCTGGTGCAGATATTCTCCCACTGGCTCGGGTACGAGCGCATCTTCACTACACTGCATGACTAAACAAGGTGTGACGATCTCTGGTAATAATGAGCGGCAATCTGTATAGAAAGTCGCCTTGGCAAATACTTTAGCCGTGATGGGATCTGTCGAACAAAAGCTACTTTCGAGTTCTTGGGCTAGTTCGGGAGATTGGCTGTTGCCCATCGCCAGTGGTGCCAGAAAACTCGCCCAACCCATATAGTTGGTATCCATCAAATCGAGCAGTTCCTCGATATCCTCGCGATCGAATCCACCCAGATAATCGGGTGGATGATTGAGATAGCAGGGTGACGGTGCCACCATAATTAGCTGACTGAATCTTGCGGGCTGGCGGATCGAAGCGATCGCCCCCAACATACTACTGACCGAGTGCCCCACAAAGATGACATCCTGGAGATCGAATGCTTCGATAACCTCCAAAATGTCCTGCGCGTAATCATCTAACTTACTATATCGATCGGCATCGAAGGCAGAGAGATCCGATTGCCCGCATCCCGGCAAATCCATCAAGATTACTTTGAAATCAACTTCAAATGCCGGAGCGACATACCGCCACATCCGCTGGTCGCAGCCCAATCCGTGGACGAACATTACCACCCGATCTCCTTGTCCCAAAATACGAACATGATTACGGCGTTGAATATTGCTAGAAAGTGTCGAAGACTTGCTCATAGAATGCTGAGAATCGATGCATGGCGATCGATGACTACCGGAAATCGAAGGTGGCTATTTGTCTAATTATACCGTCTGGCTATCTGTGACATCGAGCAGATAAGTGTAAAAAATGATTGCGAACTAGCCAAAAAATCGCTCTTAGCAATGGCGGTCTCGATCGCTGGAACCGCATCTATCTTTGGGAATATTTTTAATTCGCAGATATCTACTTTAAGTGAGACGATCTTTTATCGGTCATTACCTAAGATAGGTGCAAAGCTTAGACGTAGCGGTGCCTAACCATGACCACTTTTGTTGAGAAAATAGATCGATCGAAAGATAATCCCCGCGACCCTCGAAATAGTGAGGCTGTTTTTCCCGATTTCGACCCACAGGGCAGTAATTTAGCAACGCCGATCAATAATTCTAAATTTGCGAAAGCGATCCTCAATAGCTTCTCTGCCTACCGCCAGGGTTTATCGCCGCTACGACGAGGGATCGAGGTGGGTTTAGCTCATGGGTATTGGCAGATTGGGCCATTTTTTAAGTTCGGGCCATTACGCTACACTGAATGGGGTTCATTGGCCGCACTGTTATCGGATATCGGTCTAGTAGTCATCTCTGCTGGGGCAATCGTCATCTATGCCGCTACCAATCCACCGCCACCGATCGCGACTAGTGCAGTACCCAATCCTCCCGATGCATTTGCTAGTACCAAAGGTTGGAATACTTATGCCACAGGTTTCCTCATTGGCGGGGTTGGTGGTGCTGTTGTTGCCTATCTAATCGTCGCTAATATCGATGTCTTCCAGAACTCTTTACGTCTAATTGGCTTGTAATTCTGGTGTTGCTGGATCTTAGAGCCGATTTATCGGCGTAAGCGGTCTTGCTGCTGCCTATTTTCATCCAGCAATTTTCACCCGATTTTAAATAGCCGCTAACGGTAGTCTTCCACATCTTGCTGGGCGGCTATTTTAGTATATTTGCATCTAGCCGCGTTCCACCAATGTTAGTGTCGATCGTTGCCAAAATTCAATCTAAATCTACAATCTATGCATTATTGCCAGCTGTGAGTAATGCTATTTCGATCGTCTTAAATGACCAATAACAGTGTATCAAGTTCGATCGAGCGTTGCTTTTAGCGATCGTCAAACTTCAGACCTAAAAATTATCATTACGATTTTCCAGTCTCATCAATCGTTGGTTTAACCGGCGATTATTTCTGGCATTATCTTCGGTTTGGCGTTCGTTGCGCGCCAGATCGGTATCGAGATCGATGATGTAGTTCTGGAGCGAATTGAACCCGCCTGTCATCGTCGTCAGCAGCGTCCCTTCCATACTATCCATCCGATTCTGCATCGCCATCATATTCTGCTGCATTACCGTTATGCTCTGCTGCATTACCGTCATATTCTGCTGCATCACCGTTATGCTCTGCTGCATCGTACCAACAGCTTGAATGACTTGACTGAGTTGATTCTCGATGCGTTCTAATCTTTCCTCTGACATATATTTGAGCAACTCGACAAATTCTATTGTACTATAGCTGTTAGTCTTGGTGCCCGATTGACGTCGATTGACAGCACCCAATAACAAGCGACTACAAAAGTTAGAGATCGATGTCCACCGCTGTCCGAGCGCGTCCGTCAAAATGGGTAATTCCACCCCAAAGGGCGACCGCACGATCGACTATAATCTCTGGCATAGTTGAACTTTGTAGGTTAGCAGCTACCTGAATATCTCTGCTGGTCAAATCCTCCTACCGTCATCCCTATCCGTGTCTAGCAAACAATCCCCGATCCTCAAACATTGGTTGACGACTGGCTCAGTTGCCTTTATCACAAGCTGTGGTTGTAGTTTACTATTTACTCAGAATCTGGCTCAATCGCTGCTAGTCGGGATGGCAGCGGTGCCTGGAGTGGCTGCAAGTACGATCGTCAGATCGCGCCAACGCAAACGGCAGATAAACCAGCAACTAGAACGGGGAAAATTGCGATTGCATCAGTTGCAACAACGCTCGGGCTTACTCGATCGACAGTTGCTCGTCACTGCCAAGGAACGACAAGCGATCGAGATTCGGGTCGCCCAGTTGCATACCGCAGTAGCAGATTTGAGAGGGCAAATTAATACCGATCGTCAACAACATCAGCAATTAGAACAACAACTAGCTTTAGCAACTATTTATTATCAAGAACAACAACTTAGTGCGGAAAAGTTGGATCGAAAAATTCAGGAAAAACAAGCACTTACCCTCGAAGTAGATGCCAATCTCGATCGACTTAAAGCAGAAATCGCCCGACTACAAGCAGAGAAATTAGAGCTAGTCAATACTACCAATCAAGCCAAAATATCTCTGAGAAATATCCAGAGCGAAATCGAACGCTGTGCGGCAGTTAAAGCCGAATCAGCATTAGAGATCGATCGATTGCAGCAGCCACAGGCTATAAACACTGAAAGTTTCGCTCGATCGCTCGAACAGCAGCATCTAATTCAATCGCTAGATGTGGTAATTGATGAGCGCAAGCAACTGCAAGCCGAGCTGACATTCGCAATCGATCGACTGGAGCAATCGATCGCTGATAAGTCAGCAGCCGCCAATATCAGATCTCAAAAACTAGTAGAAATCAGCTCGCAATTAACTGCGACGGAATTAGAATTGACAGCGAAACAAGCGCAGCTAGACGAGCTATCTGCTCAGGTAATAATTAAGTATAACGCCTTACAAGAGGTAAAATATGTTAATGAAGCTACCGATATCTTAACAGAGCAATTAACCCAAAGAGAATTAAAAATAGCCGATCTGGAACTGAGTAGCCGTAAGGCCGAACTCGAAAACTTAGAACTGAAAATTCAATCTAGACGGCAAGAAATCGATCGGATCGATGTCGAACAAAACCCGCAAACATTCGAGCCAAAACCACCGATCGTTTCTCGATCGATCGAGCTAACTGCCAGCGAGGGAGAGTGGCATGAAAAATTCATCGATAATCCCCATCTGAGCGTACTGCAACACATCGAAAAGCATGGCACGATTACCGAAGCCGAAGCAAGTAGTAAGCTGGGCAACGCGCGATCGGTCAGACAATTCGCCAATAAATTAGCAGAATACACTCAGGATCTACCCTTCTCAATTCGCGTCGAATCATCCCCTAAAGGTAATCGCTACCTCAAAGAAAATCAGAGTTAATAGCGTAGATTTGAGAGGATGTTTGGAAAGTCCAATTGCTACGTTTCTAGTTGGCGAATCCCCCTGTCTTGTCTCGCTTTTATGTGCAGGGGAACCCCGCCCATAGCGAGCCGCTAAATCC
>NZ_JANPGM010000195.1:0-3593 GCF_031423935.1 Chamaesiphon sp. VAR_69_metabat_338 | reverse complement strand
TTTGGCGAAGCTGGCGACGATATCCTCGATGCCACTGTTGGCAAAGGCGGCAATCGCCTCTATGGTGGTGCGGGTAACGATACCTTATTCGCGGGGAGTAATGATTTCCTCGATGGTGGCGATGGTAACGACATTATCTATGCTGGCAAGGGTGGCAACACGCTCTACGGTAGTGCGGGTAGTGACAAGTTCTATTTAGCAACTGGCAGTCTGCCTACTAGTACTAATACGGTGAGCGACTTTGGGGTGGGGATCGACAAGCTACTCATCTTGGGCATTGCTGGTGTGACTGACTTTAGCAAACTCACCCTCACCCAACAAGGTGCCGACACGCTCGTCAAGGTTAGCGGAAAGGATCTCGCGCTCTTAACTGGCATTCAATCTAGCACGCTTAATTCCAGCAGTTTTGCATTCGTCTAGGTTCGCAAGTATCTAAATAGATGGGGTTAGAGAATGTCTGAAAAATCAATTTTGTTAGGCTCAAACCTTAGAAAATCCCCCTAACCCCCTTAAAAAGGGGGGGGAACCAGATTCTTAGTCCCCCTTTTTAAGGGGGATTTAGCGGCTCCCGCTCGTCGGGTTCCCCGACGGTTTAGGGAGACAAGACAGGGGGATTTACCCACTGCAAACGGAGCAATTAGACTTTTCAGACATCCTCTGAATTTCGATCGGAATTAGCCCTATTAATATTTGGTTTGAAGTTTACAAAAAATTCAATTTTATAAATAACATGGCTCCTAAAGTAATCTTGCTCTCCCTCGATGGGGCGAGCGATGCGATCGTCGATAAGTATTTAGCAAATGGCGTTCTCGATGCCAAAACTGGCTTGGGACTGCTCAAAAGTAAAGGGGTTGCAGCGACAGATAATCAAACCATTACACCGTCGATTACCGCGCCATCTCACATCGCGATCGCCACTGGTTCGACCGCAGTTAATAATGATATCAATGCCAATAGTTTCAGCCTAGTCTCCAATCCTTTTACCACCAATACTAGCGGTTTTGCCGCCCCCATCGGTGGTTATGACTATCAAACTGGGATCGACCCCAGCGAGGATAAGACGCCCACCGCTACGCCGATCTGGACGACGCTGCAAGCTGCGGGCAAAACTGTCGTCGCGGCGACTTTTCCTGGTGCGGATGGCGCGAATATTCTCTCCTCAACTGCTAGCAAAGCCATCTTAGACAAAAAAGAAGACCGCACAGTCAGTTATACCGTGCCCTTTGGCGCATTTGGTGGCGTCGGTGGGACGGGATTTAGTCTGACGGCGGCTGATTTTACGGTCAGTAATACTCAAGCCGTGACCGGACTAACCGCTCTGGGCAAAAATTCTTACAGTACGGTCAAAGTTGCTAAATTAGAATCGATCGCTGCCACTGCCTTGACTGGTGGTAGTAGCAATAGTTATGACATGCAGGTCGCCGCGATCGATACTACCGATGATAAAGTTGCCAATTACGATACCTTGGTCGTCTTCGATGCCAATGTCGGCATCAAAGGTGCTGCCACTTTACCCGCAACTGGCTCGGCGTTTATCAAAGCCAGCGACCAAAAATCTAGTTCCTTCTACTTCGAGGGCAGTACAAATAAAGTCGGTACTTCTTTCTTCGCTAGTACCCTCACTGGCGATTTATCGAAAGTAAATATTGCGCGGTATTCGAGTGCTTATATTCCCCGTCCGGCAGAAAGTCCAGGGGTGGTTGCGAATGTCGATGATATCAATACCAATATCGGCACCTGGGCACCCCAGGCCGATTTTCGCTTTCCCGAACGGCTCAATACTGGGTTGACCAAATTTAGCGATGCCGAACTCGAAACAATCTACCAAGATCAGGTTAAAACCTTCGTCGATTATCAGACCAAAGTCTTGCTCCGCAGCATCAAGCAAAACCCCAATGCCGATTTGGTACTCGGTTATATCGAGCAACCCGATGGCTCGGAACACCAGTTCCTACTGACAGATTCGCGTCAAGCAACGGACTTTACCGATCCCAACAGTATCGGGACGGGTCAGGATACCGCTAAAGTAGCACGCTACGCCAAATATGTCGAAACTGCCTATCAGGCTGCGAACACAGCCGTTCAGAAGGTGATTGACGCGGTTGGAGTAGATGCGACAGGTACGCCCAATAGTAATGTGATCGTCACTTCCGATCATGGTTTCTCCTCCTTCCACACGGCAGTAAGTATTAATAACCTGCTCAAAAATGCGGGTTTCGACAGTAACAAAGTGCGGGCAGTAGTCAGCGGCCCTGCTGTAAATATCTACATCAACCTCAAAGGGCGCGAAGCGGCGGTTGCGGGCGTGCAGCAAGTGGAAGTCTCTGAATATTTGACCCTGCAAAAACAGGTCATCGCCACGCTTAAAGGTTATATCGATACTAATGCTAACTATACCGATGGGGTGGCAAGTGTCGGGATTTTTGACAAGGTTTACAATCGCGATGTGCCAGCTACGGCCACTTCCGCCAACGAGGTGATTGATGCGCGGGGGACGTTTATCGGTCAAGATACTGGGGATGTCTTCGCATTGCTCAAGACTGGCTACAACTTCGATGGCACCCAATCGACGCCAGTAATTCGCAAAGGCGATACGGCGACTGCGAGTACTGCCGTCTTGTCAGTGCCCAACTTCTATGGCGCGCACGGTTATGACCCCACGCTCACCGATATGAAGGCGATTTTCTACGCAGCGGGGCCAGATATCGTCCAGCAGCCCCTCGGTAGCGTCCAGAATATCGACATCGCCCCGACGATCGAGAAAATCTTGGATGTGACACCTGCCGCTACCGTCGATGGTAAGGCAATCCCGATCGTCAAGTCGCCATCATCAGTTATTACTGGTACCGCTGCTGATGATACTAAAAATGTTTCCAACAGCCTCAATACGATTTTTACCGATGGTGGTAACGATGTGGTGGATAGTTCTGTCGGTAAAGGTGATAACCGGATCTATGGTGGCGATGGCAACGACGAACTGTATGCGGGTAAGAACGATCGCTTATTTGGCGAAGCTGGCGACGATATCCTCGATGCCACTGTTGGCAAAGGCGGCAATCGCCTCTATGGTGGTGCGGGTAACGATACCTTATTCGCGGGGAGTAATGACTTCCTCTCTGGTGGCGATGGTAATGACATTATCTACGCCGGTAAAGGTGGTAGCACCCTCTCTGGCGACAGTGGTACCGATAAGTTCTATCTGGCTTACAATGGTGCTCCCACTAGTACTAATACGGTTGCTAACTTTGAAGTCGGGATCGACAAGCTGCTGATTTTGGGGATCTCTGGCGTGACTGACTTTAGTAAAGTCACCCTGACTCAAAAGGGTACAGACACTCTAGTCGCTGCTGGTGGTAAAGATCTAGCTGTATTAACTGGCATTCAGTCGAGTAGCCTGACTACTAGTAGTTTCGCTTTTGTTTAACATCTCGATCGACAAAAATTAGCCAACAGAGCCGACTACTACGAGAAGTCGGCTCTGTTTTTAGGATCGATCGAGACATCGGGTAAAAGCGATCGTCATGGTTCTACCTAAGAGGATGTTTGGAAATACGGAGATCCCCCTGCTTGTCTTGACGCACACAACCTGGAGG
>NZ_JANPGM010000194.1:0-3394 GCF_031423935.1 Chamaesiphon sp. VAR_69_metabat_338 | reverse complement strand
CCCTAGAGCCGGTTGTAACAAACAATTGTCTCTGCAACCCCCTATAGGGGTTGCTGCTCGAATTACAAAGAAGTTATTTTACCAACGCGCCAAGATAAGTACCGGAAGGGTCGTATAAGACGATCGGGTCTGGTTTACCGTGCAACATCAATACTGCACTCACGAAGCGGACGGTACCGACCGGACGACGGCGGGGTTGCTTAGTTGATCTCCCCATAATCACCTTGGTTACGGGAATTGTCGGGTAAGTTGTGGCGGGTTCGGCATTTTTCTTAATGTTTAATAATTTCCAATTGGGAGTATGTCCGCGAATATCGAGTACTTGCTCGATGACTTTTTTAGCTTCAGTTTCGTTGAATACTAGAATTTGGAAATAGTAACCTTTCTCTTGATCGACATAACTTGCTAACTCTTTGCCACGCTTCCAGAAAAATGCAGTGCCGGAATTAAATAGAGATTTGATTTTAGTGCCGAGTGCTGTCGCTTCAGCTTTAGTAAGAGTGTCGGTAGTTTCATTCATCAACCGAAGGCTAACTTGCGATCTTAAGATTGAATATCTTGGATCGGCTTCTGTTGCTTTTTCCTCAAAATATAGATGAATTTGTGGATGCATCTTATTAGTTTCTTGGAAGCTGGTGGCCGGAATCCCGTAAATAGATGGATGGAAATCTTTAGCCTTGCGTAGAACGCCATAGAACAGCCACAACCGAATTAAGGTCATATCTACCGAATCGGCATCCTGATGAGTGCATGCGACGCGCAGAGATGCCCTGGGGGTGTTAATATCTTGCACCCAATCATCATCTCCGACATCGTTAAACTCGGCTCTGACAATTTTGTTTTGAGTGAGCATAACCACATCTTGCAGATGTTCGGCGGGGCTGAAATTATCGGGTAATGGCATGGCTTTAACCTACGGCTTAACTTGATCTGATTCGGGAATGTCCGGTGATTTACTTGCTGCTTTGGCTAATTCTTCAGCCGCCTTGACTAATGATGCTTCGGGGACGGCTTCGCCTTTTCTACCGTTCGGATCTTCGCTCATGCTCTTAGTCAAATCATCCGTTTGTTTGGTTAGTTGGTCTTTTGTTTCCTTGATTGAAACCACGGTCGAAGCAACTTGATCGACTTGAGAAAGCATCTCTTGACTACCTTGTAAAAACATGGTGAATCGATTCTGAAATCCTGGCTGCGGGTTCATCCAGCTATAGGCTTTTTCGCCAACTAGGCGGAATTTCTGCATGGCGTTACCAATTTTGGCGACGTGCGAGCCGACGACCTCTAAGGCACCAAGAATCGATTGGCCGATCGATTGGACTGAATACATTACCTGCGCGGCGGCTTGATAGATCCGGCTGTACTTCTTCCAGTCAGATTTGATGCCCTCTACCGTGGCTACACCGAAGATTGATTTGAAATAAGTGTCTGTCCACGTCGCGACAAGTTTGCCCACATCAAAGGGCGACCCTGCTGGGTCTGTAGAGGTGTCTTTAATGCCTAGCGCGGCTAGTGAATTGCTCACGGCACTAAATAGGGTCTGAGTGAGGGAATTGGATAGGAAATAGGCGTTATGCATCACCCCGATCCAGGTGAATATATTCAGGATTTGCGATCGATTGGCAACTTCGGCGATGTTTGTCGTCCACTTGCTCAAGCCGCCGGTAATCTGCGATCCGAGTTTGGTGTTGACGATGTTCAGCGTACTGTTCATCGTGTTGAGCACGGCATTGTTGAGAGCACCGTAGCCCGCGCTGACTCCATTGAGCAATCCTTCAAGCTTGCTAAATCGATCGGCACTGCCACCATTACAGCCGCCAGGTTGAGAACTCTGACACGAACCAGCAGCGGCGGCGGATGTGGCAGCAGCGCGGAAGGTTTGAGAGTTGGCGATCGATGTCGGCATTACCAAAACTGCGGCGGATAATTTGGCGATATTTGCAAGGATCTCGTTTTCTTTACCTGGATTCATATCGTTATTTTTTGCTTGGCTTTCGAGCTGTTGAACTCTGTTAGAAAGTGTCGGATCTGCGGATGTGCCCGTGGCACCTGTTGCACCCGTGGCACCTGTTGCACCTGTTGCGCCCGTGGCACCAGTTGCGCCCGTTGCACCAGTTGCGCCTGGTGCTCCGACCTTACCAGGCGATCCCGCAGCTGCTGCCGCAGCAGCAAGAGCACTATCGGCCTTACTACTCGCCCCCGCAGCGATCGATTTAGTGTCTGAGATCTGACCATTCAATGCGCCGGCTGTTTCTTCTGCATGATTGGCAGCATTCGCCGCGTTTCTAGCCTCAGCAGCAGCGTTTATCGATTCAATGTATGCGCGTTTAGAACGATCTTCAGCACTTTCTGCGGCACCGATCGCCCGATTGGCGGTACTGGTTGCGGTATTGGCTGAGTTATCTGCAACTGTGGCAATGGTTGTCGCCTCCCCTGCTTTGCGCATCGCTGTCTGAGATGCTGCCAGGGCAATGTTTGCGGTGGCGGTAGCCTCTGCGCTCCTGTCGGAGGCTATATTCGCAATCAGTGCGATCGCGGCAATCCCCGCGACTGCGATGATAATGGGCGCAAGTTCGGCGACTACTGCGGCCAATCCTGCACCAACAACGCCAATCTCTGCCACAAGTGCAGCCACACTTCCAGCGACGGCGGCGATTCTGGCCCCAAGTGCCGCGATCGTTCCGGTGATTACGGCAATCTCTGCTGATAATCCGCCAAATTGCGACCCCAGCACCCCGATCGCAACAGTCGCGGCAATAACCTTGCTTGCCGCTTCTTCCGCCTTCCCCTTGGCATTGTCGGCGGTAGATTGTGCGCTGCTGACCTTTCCCTCTAGTGTTGAAATTCTGGATGTAAGCGCGGCGATTTGTTCGCAGCAGTTATTACTATTGCAACCACCGATATTGTTAAGTTGATTGGTGATGGGGGTGACGCTACTCATGGATTATTCATCTTCATTAGATCGATCGATAGTAAGTGCGCACGGCACAGCGACGATCCGCACTGCTGTTGTGGGTGTTGTTGCCGGACTAGCAAATGCTAGAAATCGGCTCGCGCTAGCAGTGAGGCGATCGGCCCAGCGACGATCGCGGTCACGATTGGGACGATCGGTACTAGGTCTGAGATCTTCACGTACTGCTGTTGTGATGACCCTGCGCGAAGATTATTTACAACAATTGGCCTGGGCTTTATTTGCCGCTTGCTGGAGCGCGGCAATCTCAGTCGTGGGGATGCACTCGCCGTTACATGGCGAATCTTTGGCGCAAGAACTCTGACAGGCCGCTATACTGTCGTACTTGCCAGGGGTGTTGTAAGTGGTCTTAGGGACGCAGCCACCATTTACGCAATCGTATTTTTCTTCGGGATCGTCTCTACAATTTTTGAGGTAGTAGGCGGG
>NZ_JANPGM010000193.1:0-1706 GCF_031423935.1 Chamaesiphon sp. VAR_69_metabat_338 | reverse complement strand
CATGACGATTGGGATGGTCTTTACGATCCAAGTGGCACGAGAATTTATTAATTTTGGTGCCCAACAATTAGTCGGCGGCGTGTTGGCAATTGCCCTGACGCGCGAACTCGCGCCCGTCCTGACCGCTGTAGTGCTTGCTGGTCGCGTTGGCTCGGCTTTTGCTGCCGAAATCGGCACGATGAAAGTCAGCGAACAAATCGACGCTCTGTATATTCTCAAAACCGATCCGATCGATTATCTGGTGATTCCCCGCGTGGTGGCTTGCTGTATCATGCTGCCCCTGCTCACTATTTTATCGATCGTGACGGGGATGTTGGGTGGACTGTTAGTGGCAACTAGTGTGTTTGGGTTGACTGCCCAAAACTTTCTAGAATCAGCGCAAAAATTGTTGAAAGGGTGGGATATTTGTAGTGCCCCAATTAAAGCAGTGTGTTTCGGTGCCTTAATCGCGATCATTGGCTGCAATTGGGGTTTAACGACGACTGGTGGTGCTAAAGGTGTCGGTCAATCGACAACTACGGCGGTGGTGACTTCTTTGCTGGCGATTTTTATCTCTAATTTTTTCCTCTCGTGGGTAATGTTTCAGGGATCGGGTAGTGCTTTGTCGAAGTCTTTCTAAAGCGGGGAGCGGGGGAGCGGGGAGAAAATAAAGATTCTAATTTCCTCGCAAGATTGTCTCGATGAGATTATTTGCCCAACCTTGATAGTTGCCACCAAATAAATTGTAATGATTGAGAATATGATAAAGATCGTATAAAACTTTGCGGGTTGAATAGTCGGGATCTAGAGGGTAAACATCTGTATATCCTTGATAAAAAGCGTTAGGAAAACCACCAAATAGTGCAGTCATCGCGATATCGACTTCTCGATCGCCCCAGTAGGTAGCAGGATCGAAGATCGCAGGCAGACCCGCAGTTGTGAAACTAGCATTGCCACTCCACAGATCGCCATGTACTAGTGAGGGCTGAGGATGATAGTTAGCTAGAAACTCAGGAATTTTTGCGAGTAATTGTGCCGCTTTGGGAAAATTACCGCCTTTTTTTTGAGCGAGTTCTAATTGATAGCCAATCCGATGATGAGTGAAAAATGTCGCCCAATCTCGTTCCCAAGGATTAATTTGGGGCGTCGAGCCGATCGTGTTATCAGTATGCCAACCAAATTGGCGGTTGGGACTAATCTGACATTGATGCATCGCCGCTAGCTTACGACCCATTTCCCCCCAATTTTCACGTCTGAGGTTGGAAGTTAAATCTAGATGTTCTAGAACTAAATAGCTACGATCTTCGGCAATACCCCAACAGATAGGGAGTGGGACTTTAATTGTGTTTGTTGCCGCTATTTCTGATAACCCCCGAGCTTCAGCCGCAAACATGTCAATTAGAGACGATCGATTGAGCTTCACAAAATATCGCTCTCGATTCTCTGTGGGAGAGGCTCCGCCAGCGTTGCTCACTATATATGTTTGATTGATACAGCCACCATCGATCGACTGGCGATCGCCAATCTCAAAGTGTGTACCTGTCGCCTGACTGATTTGCGCCGCAATTTCATTCCACATCTTAATGCTGCTCTCGCCATGCTTGAATTCGCTCGGTGACATAGTCATTAGCATAACTCGCCCAGATCCTCACATTCTTGGCAAATCTCTGGGATTTAGCAGGCATTGTATTTGTAAAGACGCGGATTTTGGCTTTAGCGGTATTGAG
>NZ_JANPGM010000192.1:0-2601 GCF_031423935.1 Chamaesiphon sp. VAR_69_metabat_338 | reverse complement strand
AGATCCCCGACTTCTCCGAGAAGTCGGGGATCTTGCCGTAATTGTACGATCTTTTGAAGATCGAATTTACTCATAACGAATGCCCGCATCCGTGAGACGTTGCAGGGCTTCACCCAATCTGTCGAGATCGCAGATCAGACTGATCCGCACATAACCTTCACCGCCGATTCCAAAGGCATTCCCTGGCGTAAAGACGACACCCGTACGTTGCATCACCATCAACGCGAAGTCGGTAGAATTCCAACCCACAGCGCAGGGAATCCACAGATACATCGTGGCTTTGGTGGGTTTAATTTTCCAACCCAATTTGGCCAAACCTTGAATCATGAAGTCGCGGCGTTCGCGATAGCGATTTTGCACCTGCGTTACATATTCATCGGGCAGTTCTAGAGCTGTTTGCGCGGCTGTCTGGAGCGCGGCAAAAATCCCGTAGTCGAGATTGGTTTTGAGCGTGCGGAGTCCTTGGATAATTTGGCTATTCCCAACGACAAAACCGACGCGCCAGCCTGCCATATTATAGGTTTTGGAGAGGGTATGGAACTCAACACCGATTTCCTTGGCACCAGGAATTTCGAGCAGGCTAGTGGGCTTGTAGCCATCGAAGGCGAGTTCGGCGTAGCAGAGATCGTGGACTAATAAAATTTTGTATTCGCGGGCGAAGGCGACGACATCTTCAAAGAAGGCGCGCGAGGCGGTAGCTCCCGTGGGATTGCTGGGGTAGTTGAAGAAGAGAATTTTGGCTTCGCGGGCGACCTCTGGCGGAATATCATTGAGGTCGATTTCCCAATCATTTTCGGCTTTGAGGATGATGTTATGGATCTTAGCACCCGCGATCGCAGGGCCGCGAAAGTGGACGGGATAAGCAGGACTAGGGACGAGAACGGTATCGCCCGGATTGATATAGGCGAGTGCTAGATGTCCCAAGCCTTCTTTGGAGCCGAGCAGGGGTAGAGCTTCGCTATTAGGGTCGAGGGTGACACCATAACGCCGATAGTACCACTTGGCGATCGCGCTCCGAAAATTGGCGGTGCCTTCAAATGGGGGATAACCGTGATTGGTGGCTTCATCGAGGGCAGCTTTAGCCGCTGCAATCACAGGTGCGGGTGCGGCACCATCGGGATTGCCCATACCCAAGTCGATCAGATCGACGCCCTGACTGCGAGCATTGGCTTTGAGTTCGTCTAACCGCGCAAATACGTATTGGGGTAGCGATTGGAGACGTGCGGCGGGGCTAATCCAGTCTAAGCTCATTGTCTATAATTGTTGATGCAGTGCAATTGCGATCGCCACCCTGCGAATCGAGAGTCATAGCGAAGTGCGTGTATCTAGAATATCAGGTTATACCGCGCTTACTCTGAGATCTTACTGCTTGCAAGATTCACTGCGATCGTACACAAACCTGTCTCCATCCGGTAAACTGATGGCGTCAGATCGATTGGATCGATAGATCGGGCAACTTTATTGCTATTCGATCGTCTTCCAGCTATATATCTCCTAAATCGCCTCATCAAAGATTACTATGTCCAAGCTCTCGATTGTCATACTTGCTAGCGTGGGAATGACTATAGTGACAGTTCTCGCCGCTCAATTTCCGATCGAGGCGCGCGCGCGGAAGCTAAAAGCCTGTGTCGATCCTCAACCTGTAGCCAAACGGGTCGCGCTCACTCTCAAAGCTGACAAACAAGCAATCGTAGATAATAAACATGTCTTTCAACCTCTCACAGGTAAAGCATCCGTTCAACCAGGCGATATCATTAAATACACCGTTATTGCCAAAAATAATAGTAGGTGCCCGCTCAAAAATCTGATCTTAAAACTACCGATTCCTCGGAGTACTATTTATCTCAAAAATTCAGCGACGGCGATCGATGGTGCGGAATTATTGTTTAGTATCGATGGGGGCAAAACATTTGTCGAGCAACCCAAAGTCGGTACCCAACCAGCACCGCCAACTGCTTACAACTATCTCCGGTGGCGGTTTCGGGGGTTGCTAGCGACTAATGCTCAAGTCACTACTACTTACAAGTTGCAGGTTAAATAGTTGGGAGTGGGTAGTTGGGAGTTGGCAGTGAATAGATTATAGATTGTAGGGTGTGTTGTCTTGACGCACACAACCTGGAGGAAACCTCCATGTCGATGCGCCGCTATCGCGTAAGCGTAACGCACCGAAGCAATGGTTATATCGATCGACTAATTGCCACTACCCAAGATATATAAACTCACTAAAGTGCTGCTATTCCAGAGACTATGCAAGAGCATCGGTGCCAAAAGATTGCGAGTACGGGCGTAGACGGTACCGAGGATGATTCCGAGCGTCGTTAACGGCACGATTTCCGATAGGCTCAGATGCGCGACGCCAAATATCAAAGCACTAATCCCAATTGCTGCCCAGGTAGGCACATAGCGTGTCAAGGAAGGTAGTAAAAATCCGCGAAATAGGAATTCTTCAAATAGGGGAGCTGCTACCGCCGCTGTCAGGAAAAATAGTAATAAGGCGATCGAATTCTTGCTTTCGAGCATAATTTGGAGCAGCGGATTACTACCTCCCTGTCCGTGCCAAATTTTTTCATTTAATATGGAGACGACTATCACTACTGGAGT
>NZ_JANPGM010000191.1:0-3178 GCF_031423935.1 Chamaesiphon sp. VAR_69_metabat_338 | reverse complement strand
TGAAAGTGCGATCGAATTTATCGATCGAGATCGTGCAGTTGAGAAAGTAGCATAAGCCGATCGCCAAGCCAATAGCTGCTCATTCACAATGGAACGTAACCAAATGTGAATGAGAAAAATAGATTATGTACGGTAACATCGCAGTTTTTAATTCTGGATTGCTGTTTGTCGCTTTATTAGCTTTTGGTTTATTGAATTGGTTTCAGATGCCAGTTGGTAGTTTATGGGATTGGGCGATCGGGATTGGGATTTTTGAATGGACGATTTTAATCGTCACGGTACCCTGGAATATTTATTTCAAAGCTAAAGGGGTAGCCCAAACAGGACTAGAATCTCAGCTCCAAGGCATTGCTGTCGAAGCGCGCCAAATTCAATATGCTAGCGGTGTTGCGAAGAAGTCTTTAATTGTGGCGATCGGGTTGCATTTAGGTACGGCGATCGGCTTATATTATTTAGCTGCAAGTGGCATTACAGCATTAGGTTATTGGAGTTCTGTCGGCGTCTTGTTACTCACCTTATTGCGTCCGGCAATTAGTACCTACGAGTATTTAGCAGCTCGATTGAGTGCGATGCAAAATCAATTTATGTACCCACGTGAGGATATTTTTGAACTGCGGAATCGGTTTGGGCAGTTAGAAGAGCGGGTAGATCGATTAACGAACCAATTAGATCCTGATGAAGACACCTCTTGGTTGAGTCAACAAAATTCTCGCTGGGAAACCAATCGTGAAGACATCGCCAAACTAACGGTATCGATCGCTAATCTCAAAGCTACTAACGAATCAGAACACCAACGATTAGCCCAAGAAGCCAAACAAGCAATCTCGCAAATCACTGTCGATGGTCAATTTCTCGAACATGCGCGTGAATTAATTCGGTTCTTCAAAGAGGCGTAAGTTAAACCCGGTGAATCTGAATAATACATTACTAATTATCATTGGTATAATCGGACTGGGTGTTTGGATGTTATTCATAACAGTTATGTCTGTTATGGTAATAGTGCATGGTCGCGATCCAGATCCTGTGAGATTGCACTGGTTAGCTACTGCTAACTTTATGTGGCTACAGTTAATATTTTCTATTGCAGCGATTGGATTTGGTATTTACAATTGGCGACGATAATCTATGCCCAGATCTGACTAACGATCTGTGCTAAATTATCCAATATTAATAAGTAAATCTTCCCCTAATATTCAAGATCTAGAGCCTAATTATGATTCCTGGTGAAATTATTGCTAGAGCTGGTGACATCGAACTAAATATCGATCGTCCCATCCTCAAATTAACAGTTGCAAATACTGGCGATCGACCGATTCAAATCGGCTCTCACTATCATTTTTACGAAGTTAACGCGGCTTTACGATTCGTTGGCGAAGCCTGCCCTTTGGGAAGTCGAGAATCTACCAAAGGAATGCGTCTCGATATCCCTGCCGGTACCGCTGTCAGATTCGAGCCAGGAGATGAGAAACAAGTCCAACTAGTCGCGCTAGCTGGCTCCCGCGAAATCTACGGCTTCAACGCCCAAATCGAAGGCAGAATCTAAAATCTAGCGATCGACCACCTAGATCTGTAGGGGTGGGTTTATGCGATCGATTTAGCTGGTACTGAAAATTAGCGATCGAACCCACCCAACCCCACCATTGATGTTCAAATATTTATTGCCTACGACAGCGATCGCAATTACCGCACCGCCAGCCTGGAGACTTCGGTTTACAACCAAACGCTGTTAATAAATATTCCCAGCGACAACCAGCATATTTAATATAATTGGGCACGCCGCTAAAAAGTTGCTGCTGTTGTGCCTTTAATGACTGCCAATTAGGCGGCTTATCACTCTTGATTCGGCGGTAATTAAATGGCGTTTCCCAGACTAATGCATCCACACTATGCAAGAGGGATAACGCAATCGAGCTTTGGGGGAATTTCCGCTCGATTTCATTGACATCGCCACTGACTGGAAGTTGTTTGGCTAAAGTAGTTGTGAGATGGTAGTAGCGATCGATACTCTCGGTAAAAAACTTATTCCGTTGGCGATCTTCTGGATATAATAAACCCGTCGATTCGCACGCTAATAATAAAGCCTCAGATGGTTTGCCATCGCGTCCCGCGCGACCGATTTCTTGGATATATTCAGCAAGTAATACTGGTGGCTGAAAATGAACGATCCACCGGACTGCCGATTTATTAATCCCCATTCCAAAAGCGCAAGTACACACCACATATTGCAGTTTGCCGCTCAACCATTCGCTCTCGATCCGTCGCCGCGATTGGGGGCTTAACCCAGCATGATAAGCTGCCGTTTTGTCACCGCGTGCCGATAGCCAAGCGGCTAATTCCTCACTCGTGTCTCGCGTTCTGACGTAGACTAATCCCGATTGTCTGGGATACTTGTCGATAAACTTAGTCAGCTGCTCTTTTCGCCCCCGTGGCGTCCAGATTTGCTGGATAGATAGCTGAAGATTGGCACGGTGGGGATTGAGGATAAATTCGGCGGGTTTATCGAGTTGCAGAACGCGTTTGATTGTCTGCTGTGAGAGGGGGTCAGCCGTCGCTGTGAAGGCCGCGATCGAAATTTTGGTGTCAATGGGCTTATGCTGGAGTAGAGTGGCACGAATTGCCCCCAAGCGGCGATAGGTGGGACGAAAAGTTTCCCCCCAATGTACTAAGCAATGCGCCTCGTCGAGAATCAGTCGATCGATCTTGAGTTCTGGGTCGCATAATTTCGACCAGACAGCAGGCGTGAGTAGGGTTTCGGGTGAAAGATACAGCAGCCGCAATCGGCGATCGGACAAGGATTGCAGCGTCTGTTTGCGTTGGGCTGTGGGGATTTCGCTATGGAGCAAACCGACAGCTACGGCTTTCTCTGTTAATTCCTGCACCTGATTTTCCATCAAGGCAACTAGGGGCGATATGACTAAGGTAATGCCATCGCTTAATAATGCTGGCAACTGGAAACACAGGGATTTACCACCGCCAGTAGGCATAACAATCAGGGCATCGCGATCGGCAAGCAAACATTCGATGATTTCGCGTTGGGGCGATCGCAGCTCATCGTAGCCCCAAATCTGTTGTAATTTTGCTTGAATCCGATCCATCTAATTTTTGAAGCGGGGCGCGGGGAGCGGGGCGCGGGGAGTAAACGGAGGGTACCCACGAGGGGCATCCCTACAGATAACTT
>NZ_JANPGM010000190.1:0-3072 GCF_031423935.1 Chamaesiphon sp. VAR_69_metabat_338 | reverse complement strand
GAGGTTTGCAGATCCGGTTGCGAGGCTTGCCGCTCGTGCTGGATTTGCTGGGATTAAATTGAGGGCGATCGAACCCACAGCAACACTGCCGATCGAAAGTAGAGTTTTCATCTGTACGTACCTGCCTGTAAAAAATAAAGCACACTAAGCGAAATGGGGGTATAAATTAGCTAAAGTGATTTTTATGCTCTAGCTGCTATTCAAATTATGTCGGATCGATCGCAATGTCAAGCTTTATTTCGAGTCGATCGCTACATTTAGCATTCCCAAATTCAGCAGTAAAACGAAAAAACACAAGTAATTAAATTAGTAATTATCATGCTTTTACTCTGCAAGGGTTGTTTGGCAAGGGATGCAGGCTATAATGACAGGCTGTTGTAATTGGAAGAAAAACTAGATTGTAGATAATAATTTAGCGATTCAATTGCCTAATTAGTATCTATTTCCATGAAAACTACTGCGATTTTATCGATCGCTCTTGCCGATCTCACGACCCAATTTAACAATGGCTAAACTAAATTTCATACTTTGATGCTGCGATCGTTATGCAGCAATCGCTCCAGACGCTCATGGCGAATAATTGCCATCGGGAAAAATATTTAGCCCCTAGCGATCGAATCAACAGCAGATAAATTACAACGGTTTCTGAGTAGGCATCCCGATCGCGCGTGGGTAATACGGATGCGTGTCAGTTATTTTGTGTAGCCAAATACAGTGCCGGATACTCTGACTAATCGGAGTGGTGAATCGATCGATCTTGCTAATCTCACCACCCAATTTAGCCGCTGCTAATTCCAGACTAGTTGCTTCCTCCTCAGTCCAGTTACCGCGATAAAGGATGGCTGTACCACCGACTTTGACCAGCGGTAAGGCATATTCGGCGCAGATATTTGTAGCAGCGACAGCCCGAATCAGGGCGAGATCGGATTGATGGCGATGCGATCGATTTTGACCTAATTCTTCAATTCGACTGACAATCGGACGCACATTTGTCAAACCGAGTTCTGGGGCGATGGATTCGATAAAGCCGACTTTTTTGGCGGTAGAGTCAACTAATGTGAGCTGCCAATCAGGTCTGGCGATCGCTAGTGGTAAGCCTGGAAAACCTACCCCAGTACCGATATCGATAACCTGCAAGGCTGCTGGATCGTTAATTAAGTCGCCAACTCCGCGCAGGGAATCCCAGAGATGTTTTTCCCAAAATTCTTCAGGTTGGGTAATGCGGGTGAGATTGAGTTGTTGATTGGCGGTAATTACTTCGCTGTAGAGAGATTGCAACTGCAATTGTTGGCGATCGGTCGGTTGCCAATTCATGGTTTCTTGCCACAGTTCGATATGTGTGGGCAAGCAATGTGCTTCGGGTAGTGATGTCATATTTAGGTGCAGATCGATCGCCGATTATTTGTGTGAGACTACTAAAATTACGCCGATCGAAATTGCCGCTAGGCCGACAATCTGACTGAAGACGATCGATTCGCGAAACCAAAAATGACCTAACAAAACCGAGCAGATATAACTAAGCGAAATTGCGGGAGCGGCGATGCTTAAATTGACCCGCGTCAGTAGGAGGATATAGACGATCGCCCCAGTACCATAGCAGGTTAGACCGACGATCAGTTCGGGAATGGTAATCATACTAATTAGATGATTTAACGCATTGCCCATCTCGACTTTACCGAGTTTCAAAGCTCCCATCTTGAGGAAGAACTGACCGAATACGCCAGCTAAAACAGAGATTAGTAGTAAACTTAATTCTGGTAAGGTCACAATTTAATGCTTGAGTGTGAATATACACAATTATTTGGTGCTGTGGCAGCGATTTGAGCGATCGAGTTTGGTGGTTTTCACAATCTCATTACTCATTATTAATGGTTTTCATCAAAGTTTGATGCCTCACGATGAGGGTTACTATGCCATGCAAGCTCGGTGGATTTGGGAGACTGGAGATTGGCTGACCCCGCAATGGTGGGGTACGCCGATTTACGATCGAACGATCGGGATTCAATGGTGCATCGCGCTCGCCTATCATTTGTTTGGCTTAAATGAGTTTAGCGTACGCTTGCCGAGTACGATCGCTTGTATTGCCAGCGTGTTGTTGACCTATGAAATCGGCAAGATGCTATTCGATCGACAAATTGCCTGGATGGGTGGCGCGATCTTGATGTTGATGGGATTATGGGTGAATGAAGCCCACACCGCACAACAAAATACCGCGTTGGTAGCAATTGAATTGCTCGGGATTTGGGCGTTATTGCAGATCTCAGATTCCCAGTCTATTAGCTTATCATCTTCACTGCACGAGCTGCCGATTCAGGCTCATGCGCCGCGATCGATGACAGCAATAGCGACTAAAAGTTCTGCCATTGGCACAGCAACCAAAACTAGTTGGGGTTGGGGTGTTGTTGCGGGGGCGACCGTCGGGTTGGGATTTTTGCTCAAGGGGTTTATGATCTTTGTGCCTTTGGTTGCGCTGTTGCCTTATGCGATCGATCGCCACCGTTATCGCCAATTTCTAACCAATCCAGGTATTTATCTCGGATTGATTTTAGGATCGATTCCCACTGGCTTGTGGTTGATTTTGAGTTGTTATAAGTACGGCAGCATCGCACCAGCTAGAGAATTGATCGAAAAGATGCTGTTGCTATCGCAAACAGATACTTACAATCCCGGCCCTTTTTATTATCTCTGGATGATGCCGCTGAATATTTTTCCGTGGGCATTGTTTAGTGCGATCGGAGCGATTGTCCTGTGGCGAAAACTCTTACCACTTGCTAATTTACAGCTAAGTTTGGCGTTAGGTTATCCGATCGCTTTATTTATTTTGTTGAGTCTATTTCGCACGCGGATGATCTATTACACGATGCAATTTTTGCCATTTATGGCATTACTGGCAGCCTTAGCTTTCAGTCAATTCAGTCGGATCGGTCGGCATGATTCGCCGCGTTGGTATCGATTTGTGACTTGGTTAAGTTATGCGTTTGGGGGCTTGGGTTTTGTCCTGGCACTGGCAGGTTTACTCGTGGCGATCGATCTGCCAATTGCAGGGACGATCGTGACACCAGAAATTCGCAA